>NZ_AKIS01000050.1:0-34627 GCF_000277005.1 Pontibacter sp. BAB1700
AGTGTACATCGATGATGCTCAGACGTGTAGCTGTACAGCAGTATACAGTGGTTACCGTTGGCTGCGGCACCACCTGCCAGGAGCACTACGTGGTAGACCGGCAGGATGGAAAAGTGCTTGACAAGGTGCAGAGCAGTACCGGTGCACAGTTTAGCCCGGACAGCCGCATATTTATAGTCAACCCGCCTGACTCTTCGCACAACTATGTTGATTGCCCTTACTGCGAACCAGCTGCCTATGTACTGGAACAGGGCAAGTTCCGAAAACTGCCTCAGGGGCAATAATGATAACTAACTGCCATGCACACACTACTTTTTCTGCTGAAATTAGGTCTGGGGCTAGGACTGATCCTGGTGGCAGGCTGCAGTACTGCTCAGAAAAGTAGTGCCCAGGCGCCGGATGCTCCGCTGCTGCATTTCCAGAAGACACCCTGTCTTGGCACCTGCCCCTCCTATGAGGCGACCATTCTGGCGAATGGCAGCATACGCTACACCGGGTATAGCCATGTACCTGTTACGGATACTGTGACCTTTACGCTGTCGCCCCAACAACTGGAGGCGATACGGCAGGAAATAACAAAGCTAAACTATTCATCGCTGCAGGACATGTACCTGACTAACTGGAGCGACATGCCCTCTACCATCACCACATTCTATGAAGCGGGCAAAGAAGTAAAGCGGGTACAACAGGAAGAAGGCGGCCCGAAGCCCTTGCAGGACTTCCAGGAGAGAGTGCATACCCTGCTCATGAACCTGGCAGAAGAGGAGGCGAAACGAAGGCTACCTGTAAGGTAAGGCCAGGCCATCCAAAAATTCACTTCTGCTTCCTCAAAAAATTTACTCCGGTCTGTTTTCACTGAAGCTTCTTCACAATAGTGGTCTCTCCTCATGCTATCCCCTTTTACTACGCTTGCATCTCAATAACACTAGGTTTAAATATAGGATTGAGTCTACCTGTAATTTTGAAATACCAATAACCAATCCTAACTGAGGCCGTAAAAAAATAGAGGACCTTATCAGAGCAGGTTATTTGAAAATTGATATTTATATATAATAAATTTTTAGAATTTCGATTATCAGGCTAGGAGAAATATTAATTCAGATTAAGCTATATAAAAAAAATATCCTTGCCCCTGTGCTTCAATGTCTGGAAGCTCTTTTTGGAATATTTTGTATGAAGAGTACTCATTGACCGGCGGGCGCAAGGTTCTGCTGTGGCCTTGATTTTAAAGAACAAAATGGGAACCTAATTTCCCACTGATCATATTAACTGACCACATTAACCGGGTGGTGGAGTCCCCGGGCCACTAAGACGGCATAAGCACCCCGAATATTAAACATAACGCACACATAACTATGGAACGACAAACGGTAATAGGCATTTTTAAAGAAGGTATAGACGCACAGGCTGCGGTGCAAAAGCTGGAGAGCACGCACCATATCGGCCGTGACAAAGTAGATATAGCAAACCCTGCCTCTGCTTCAGCAAGACAGGTAGGCAGCACCAGAGATAAAGACAATGATGGCGTAAGTGGTTTCTTTGGCTCTTTGTTTGGCCAGAACGACGACGCGAACAAACATACACAGGCAGCCCGCAAAGGCTGGGTAGTGACGGTACACGCCGACTCCCGACAGCAGGCAGAGAAAGCCGCTGAAGTCCTGGACTCATGTGGCGCAGTGGATGTAGACGAGCATGTGGCACAAAACAACCCACAGGCCGGCACAGCCAGACCACCACAGGGCACGGCCCAGACCAATACCGGACGAACAGGCGACTCTAGCCAGTCTATTCCGATTATGGAAGAGCGTATGAACGTAGGTAAACGTGAAGTGGAGCGTGGCGGTGTGCGCATGAGAAGCCGCATCGTGGAGCGCCCGGTAGAAGAACATCTGCGCTTGCGTGAGGAACATGTGGATGTAGAGCGTAACAAAGTAAACCGCCCTGCAACAGACCGCGACTTCCAGAATTTCAAGGAAGGAGAGATCAACATTACAGAACGCGCTGAGGTGCCTGTAGTCAACAAAGAGGCCCGCGTAGTGGAAGAAGTGAAGATTAACAAGCACACAGAGCAGCGTGACGAAACTGTAAGAGGTACCGTACGCAAAACTGATGTGGACATTGACAAATTAGACAAAGACAAAGACCTTCGCAACCCGGGTAACAAGCCCGGCAACCCTCGCAACATATAGGGAAAGGTTTTGTAGATAAGGTAAGAGGCAGTCATCATGTGGCTGCCTCTTGCTGTTTTACAAAAAGGGCAAAGCTAAGCCCCACGAGAAGCAATGAACCATCCCCTGCCCTGCCCGTACAATCTGAGACATTTGAACCGATAGAAGCGTAATCCACTTCACCACATATAGTCCCGAGCCATGAGCAAGAAATCAGACAAACTTAAATCAGAATTTGACGAGAAGCTACGCGAGAGTCGCACCACCCCACTGGAAGAGCGGGACATTCAGGACGAATATGGTCGTGACGAGCGGGAGAACCTGGATGTAGACATAGAGTACAGCAAGACGATACCCGTGATTGAAGAGCAGGTGCGGGTAGACACAGAAGTCAGAGAGACTGGCATCGTACACATTGCCAAAGAAGTACACCGGGAAGATGTGGACCTGGACCTGCCAATCATACATGAAGAGGCAGAAATAGAACGCGTCGAAATAAACCAGTATGTTGACACCCCCCCCACCGCCAGTACGCTACGAGGGCGATAAGATGATCATACCTGTGCTGAAAGAGGTGCTGGTAGTGGAGAAGCGCCTGCTGGTGGTAGAGGAGATACACGTTACCAAGCGGCGCACCGAAGAGCACGATACACAGCACGTGGAACTGCGCCGGGAAGAGATCAGGGTCGAGCGGAAAAGAAACAATCCGAACGAACCGCAAAGCTGAACCCTGCCTGGGTTTGAGGTATAAAACAGTGCCTGGCCAAAATAAATAGTTCCACGCGGCGTTGTTATATAAACGAACCACTGAAGCAAGCGGGTCCGGCAGCTACATGAGCAGCCGGACCCGCTTGCTTTTACAGCCTTAAAATGCACATATCCTATGACTAGCCACTTCGCAGGGACCTTGTTCCGGAATGTGGATAACCCTTAAAATCGTGGATAAAAATATACGCCGCGGCGCGTGGAACATCATACGTTCTGCGCAAAAAACTGTATCTTTGTAAAAGTTCTATACCCAATTCGGGCTAACAGATTAAAAAATGCAAACTATGGAAATAACGTATTACGGACAGTCCTGCTTTCTTTTCAAAATCGGTGAGCACCGCATTCTATTCGACCCGTTCATCTCGCCAAACGAGTTGGCCAAGGATATTGACGTGGACAGCATCAAGGCTGATTACATTCTGCTCTCGCACGGTCATCAGGACCACGTGCATGATGCGGAGCGCATCGCAAAAAATAACGGTGCCACCATTGTAGCCAATTTTGAGATCGCGAGTTGGTATGAAGGGAAAGGTATAGAGAAGACCCACCCGATGAACACCGGCGGCAAAGTGACCCTGCCGTTTGGTACCGTGAAAATGGTGAACGCCGTGCATTCCAGCTCCCTGCCAGATGGCACTTATGCGGGGGTGGCAGCCGGGTTTGTGGTGGAAACAGAGAATCAGACATTTTATTTTGCCGGAGATACGGCCCTCACCTACGACATGAAACTCATACCAGAGCAGTATGATGTAGACTTCGCCCTGTTGCCGATTGGCGATAACTTTACCATGGACATCCACGATGCCCTGGTAGCGGCTGACTTTGTGCAGGTAGACAAGGTGATCGGTATGCACTACGACACCTTCCCTTACATCAAAATAGACCATGAGGAAGTGAAGGAAGTAGCGCAGATGGCCGGCAAGGAACTAATATTGATGGAGATAGGTCAGACTATAAACCTATAATTTTTAGATGGGAAAAATAATAGCGGTTGCAAACCAAAAAGGTGGCGTAGGCAAGACCACCACAGCCATAAACCTGGCTGCGAGCCTGGCAGCCCTCGAATTTAAGACATTACTCGTCGACGCAGACCCGCAGGCCAACGCCACATCGGGCCTCGGCTTCGACCCCGCCAGCATCAGCAGCAATATCTACGAATGCATGGTAGGGGAAGCAAATATTGAGGACATCATACTGAAGTCGCCTAACCTGGAGACCCTGGATCTGATTCCCTCGCACATTGACCTGGTGGGCGCTGAGGTGGAGATGATCAACATTCCGAACAGGGAGGAGAGAATGCGCGAAGCATTGGCTCCGCTCAAGGAGGTGTACGACTTCATCATTATCGACTGTTCGCCTTCGCTGGGCCTGATCACGGTAAACTCACTTACGGCAGCCGACTCAGTGGTGATACCCGTTCAGTGTGAGTACTTTGCGCTGGAAGGTTTGGGCAAACTGCTCAACACGATCAAAATCATCACGACACGCCTGAATACCGAGCTTGCCATTGAGGGCATCCTGCTGACGATGTATGATGTGCGTTTGCGCCTGAGCAACCAGGTGGTGGAAGAGGTGAAAACGCACTTCCAGCAAATGGTGTTTGATACGATCATCCCGAGAAATGTGAAGTTGAGCGAGTCTCCGGGTTATGGTATACCTGCCATTCTGTACGATGCAGAAAGCAAGGGTGCCATGAGCTACCTGAACCTCGCCCGTGAGATAGCAGAGAAGAACAGCGTTGCGCTGGCGAAATAACCTTACTATTACATGTCCGATAACAAGAAACCAGTACCAACACGCAAGGGAGGCCTTGGCAGAGGCCTTGGCTCTCTCCTGGAGGGTAACAAATATACTGGCAAAACAGCCGAATCAACCACCGTTAACGAAGTCAATACCATCGCAGATATAGCTATTGAACACATCCAGACGAACCCTTACCAGCCCCGTACGCACTTTGACCAGACGGCGCTGGAAGAATTGGCTGAGTCTATCCGGATACAGGGTATTATCCAGCCTATCACCGTTCGTCAGCTTGACCAGAACAGCTTCCAGCTGATATCGGGTGAGCGCCGCTATCAGGCAGCCAAAATGGCTGGTCTGACCACTATTCCTGCCTACATCCGCAAAGCCGACGACCAGCAGATGCTGGAGATGGCCCTGATCGAAAACATTCAGCGTGAAAACCTGAACGCCATCGAGATCGCCCTCTCCTACCAGCGCCTGCTTACCGAGTGCAGCCTGAAGCAAGAAGAACTTGGTGACCGCGTGGGTAAGAAGCGCACGACGGTGACCAATTACCTGCGCCTGCTTAAACTGCCGCCCGATATCCAGATCGCCCTGCGCGACAATGTAATCAGCATGGGCCATGCCAGAGCGCTGATTAACATCGACACCATCGACAAGCAATTGGAGATTTTCCGTAAGGTAGTGGCGGAGGAACTGTCAGTGCGCAAGGTGGAAGAGCTGGTGCGCAATGTGCAGAATGCCAGTAAAAAGCCGGATCCACAACAAAAACTGGTCTTCAACAGGTATGATGAAGAGTTGAAGGGAGTAGAGAAAAAGCTTTCTTCGCAATTTGGCACCAAGATCCTGGTGAAAGCCAACAACGATGGCAAGGGAGAGATCAAAATCCCTTTTGTATCGGTGGACGAGCTGAACCGTATATTGGAGATTCTGAACTACTAAGAGAACAGCATGAGGTTAGCGCCTGGTATAGCTTTATTTGTGGCATTACTCTTTTCGCAGCTGCTGCCATCGCAGGCTAGGGCGCAAGTTGTCACATCCGGACCAGATTCGGTTTTGGTGCTAACTTCCGAAGCTGACACCGCCCAGCAAAAGCAGTTTTTCCTGAGCGGCTTCAAAAACCTGGGCCGTCCTGGACGCGCAGCTCTTTTCTCGGCCGTTATACCCGGAGCAGGCCAGGTATACAACGGCGCCTGGTGGAAGGTGCCCATCATTTACGCTACTGGCGGGGTGCTGGGCTATTTTATTATCGACAACAACAATAAGTACCAGGACTTCCGGACGGCACTGAATATCCGCAACGGGAACAGCGATAACTTTTATCAGGTATACGACGCCTACTTCTATGACCCTGTGTATGGCGATGCTGTGCAGAACGGAACCCAGAACCTGCGTGTGAGTCGTGATTTTTACCGACGTAACCGCGACCTGACCATCATCTTATCAGTACTGGCTTACAGCATGCAAATAGCGGAAGCTTACGTGCACGGTCACCTGCGCGAGTTTGATGTGAGCGACAACCTGAGCCTGCGCGTGCAGCCCGACGTGTTCCGCACACCTGCCACCAACGGTGTTACGCCCGGTCTTACCCTTACTTTATACACCCGAACTAAATGAGAATCCTATTGATAGGCTATGGCAAAATGGGGAAAACCATTGAGCAGATGGCCCTTGCCAAAGGTCACCAGATAGCTGGTACCATTGACCATACCAATGCCGAAACACTGAACAGCTATACCCCTGATAATACGGACGTAGCCATTGAGTTTACCCATCCGGAAGCCGCCTTTGGCAATATTTCTTACTGCTTAAAGCAAGGTATACCGGTGGTTTCGGGCTCTACAGGCTGGCTCGACAGGTATAGCGAAGCTGTAGCTTTGTGTCAGGAAAACAAAGGAGCTTTCTTCTACGCTTCGAATTATAGCGTGGGCGTTAATTTGTTTTTCCATTTTAACGAATATATTGCCAGTAAAATGCAGGCCTATAAGGAGTACCAGGTGTCTATCCGTGAGATCCACCACCTCCAGAAGATCGACAAGCCGAGCGGCACAGGTATAACTACGGCAGAAGGTATACTGGCCAGCTTCCCTGACTTGCAAGGCTGGGCAGCTGATGACGATTCGGATAAGTCTAAACTGAATATTGTTTCGGAGCGTGAGCCGGATGTGGTAGGTACCCACATCGTGACCTACGAATCGGAAGTAGACAAAATAGAACTGGGCCACATTGCCCATAGCCGTGCCGGTTTTGCCGAAGGTGCCCTGATGGCAGCTGAGTGGCTCAAAGACCGCCAGGGAGTGTACGGCATGAAAGACATGCTCAACCTGTAGAAACAAAACGCTTTATAGATGAAAGTAAAGTTTTGGGAAAAGAAGCCCGCTAACAAGGCGCCTAAAAAGAAAAAGAGCTTTGCGCGTGAGTGGGGCGATGCCATTCTGTTTGCCGTTATCGCGGCCAGTTTGATCCGCTGGGCTACTTTTGAGGCCTATACCATCCCGACTCCTTCTATGGAGAAGTCGCTGTTGGTAGGCGACTTCCTTTTTGTGAGCAAACTGCACTACGGTCCGCGCACCCCGATAACACCGCTGCAGGTGCCGCTCACGCACCAGACCATCTGGGGAACGAACATCCCCTCCTACTCCGACGCCATCCAGCTGAAGTCATACCGTTTGCCTGGCTTCTCAGAGGTACAGCGCAACGATGTGGTGGTTTTCAACTACCCACCGGAGGAGCATCACCCGGCTGACCTGCGCACCAACTACATCAAGCGTTGCATCGGTATTGCCGGCGACTCCATCGAGATCCGCGACATGCAGGTGTACATCAACGGGCAGATGGCGGAGAACCCGGACAAAATGCAGTATAAGTACTTCCTTTCTACAGAACAGCGCCTGGCAGAGAAGTTCTTCCTGGAGCGTGACATCACCGATGTGATCCAGTGGCAGGGTGGCTATATTGTGGATACTTCTCCTGAGAAAGCCAAGGCCCTCGCCCAGCTTGATTTCATCAAAGAGGCAACACTCCTGATGGACGAAGCAGGTAAAGGCGACGCAGAGGTATTCCCGCATGTGCCAAGCAAGTACGAATGGAACAAAGACAATTTCGGTCCGCTCTACATCCCGAAAGAAGGTGCAACCGTAGCCATTACGCCGGAAACGCTGCCTTTTTACGAGAAGGTGATCCTTGGCTACGAGCGTAACGAAAACGCTGAGGTACGTGACGGTAAGCTATACCTGGACGGAGCAGAAGCCACGACTTATACCTTTAAGCAGGACTACTACTTCATGATGGGTGACAACCGCCACAACTCCCTCGACTCACGTTACTGGGGCTTCGTACCCGCCGACCACATTGTGGGTAAGGCCGTGATGATCTGGATGTCCACCGACCCTTACGGCGGCTTCCTGGACAAGATCAGATGGAGTCGACTGTTTAAGACGATTAAATAAGGTATAAACCGATATAAAAATGAAACCGTCAGTTCTGAAAAGAGCTGGCGGTTTTTTGTTTTTGAGACGATGATATTTGGTAAATGAAATATTGTATATTTGGTATAGAACAGTGGAGATTTGCTACTAGGAAGATATACCTCCACAGATAATGCAGATAGTAGGAGTAGGTACTCCTGCTTTACACTAGTTAGCGGTTACTTCAAAGTATGAAGAAAATTCTCGAACGATACCATGAAAAATTCTCAATAGAGATTAATCTGCCTAAATCAAAGGTGATGGAAACTATCGCACGAGAAAAAGAAAAGAAGAGAGACTTAGCAAGTATACTTGGGATTGGCTTTGTTGACTACAATGAAGTAAAAATTACTGGTGTTGACTCGGTGGAGATAGATGTGAAGCCAAAGATGTTTAACCCGTACAGGGGAGCAGGCAAAATAAGGATAGCTTTTTCAGAAGGTAAAATAGCATCGAATACAATAGCGCACGGTGAGATTATACCCTATACAGTAGGCTATCAGTTATTTGTTTTTGTTGCGTTAACTTTCCTCTTGTTTATGTCTTTGTTTACACTTGTAACCGCCAGCAGTACTTATGGAATAGGTATTTTAGTGTTTGGCTGGCTTGTACTTCTAACAACTCTATACTTGTTGCCATTCGGGTACAGAAAAAAGCTAAGGAAGTATAGTGACTCATTTTTCGCTGACTTAAAAGCAAATAAGAAGAAAAGCATCCGCTAACCCTGCACCTAAGCCATGCGCTGCTACGCATCGCTCACCTTAGGTACTAACCGTTAATCCCCAATCAAGCGCACAATTTAAATCCAGAGTTAAGTAGTTTAATAAGCAGTAACAAGACACAAAATGAACACCACCCCCGCACACGACGCACGCATGGCCAGCATGACCTTTGCGTCGGTATACCCGCACTACCTCGCCAAGGTAGAAAAGAAGGGCAGAACAAAAGAAGAGCTGCACCAGGTCATTGCGTGGCTGACGGGTTTTGATGAAGCGCAACTGCAGTCCTTAATAAACGAGAAAGCAACTTTTGCCGATTTCTTTGAGAGGGCAAATTTGAACCCTAATGCACAGTTTATAACAGGCACGATCTGTGGCTATCGCATCGAAGAAATTGAAAATCCTGTTACCAGGCAGGTGCGGTATCTGGACAAGTTGGTGGACGAATTGGCTAAAGGGAAGAAGATGGAGAAAATTCTGCGAACAGTCTGAAAAGCAAATACCAAATAACTTAACCATAAATAAAACCGTGAAAAAAAACCAACTACCCCGCATCCTTTACCTACTCCTACCCTTCCTCACCATAGCCTGTACCCAAAAGATGACAACCACCGCCACCAAGCCCCAAACCGGTCAGCAAGTGATCGAGACCATGTACCGCCATTGGGAAAACAAGTGGTATCCAAATTTTGCCTTCGACCAGCGGGCGATTTTCTATAAAGACGATCAGGTGAGTCGTGAAGAGATCTGGCAGGAGATCTACAGCTATCCGGCTAACCTGCACATCCGCTTCGATGGCTTTGAGACTGGCAATGGTGTGGTCTACAACCAGGACACGGTCTATACCTTTAAAGAGGGAAAGCAGGTGAACAAGCAATACTCGATTCACCCCCTGGTGCTGCTCAGCTTTGATGTATACTTCTACGACCCTGCCACTACCATCAGCAAGGCGCAGGAGTTGAACTTTGATCTGAGTCAGTTTACGGAAGCCACCTGGCAGGGCCGTGCTGCTTACGTGGTGGGCACAACTAACCCAAATGACCAGAGCCGCAATCAGTTCTGGGTTGACAAAGAGAACCTTTATGTTGTGCGCATCCTGACGAACAGCAAAGGCGTGGCACGCGATGTAGAGATGAACAACTACCAGGAGATAGAGGGAAATATGGTCGCGACAGAGATTGTCTTCAAAAATAACGGTCAGCTGTTTCTGCGGGAAGAATACTTCAATATCTCTTTCCCTGAAAAAGTAGATCCTAGCTGGTTTGATCCTGCGCAGTTTTCGACCACTAATTGGAAGCAATAGCAATCATGAAGCAATTCTAAGTTATAGGACGTCTTCGTTCGTGATCAAGTAAATAGGGGCTTAAGGCCCCTATTTTATTTATACTTTAATGTCATTTCGACCCTAGGGAGAAATCTGGTGTATGAGCACTGAAGCCCACCCAGATCTCTCCTATCGTCGAGATGACAATGTGTGGTTAGATGTCTTAATGAAGCGCACTGGGAATTAATGACAACTACCAATCTATCGGCTCTTTGCCCTGCTGCTTCAGATACTCGTTGGCTTTGCTGAAGTGGCGGGTGCCGAAGAAGCCGCGGTCGGCGGCGAAGGGTGACGGATGGGCCGCTTTGAGCACCAGGTGCTTGCTCTCGTCAATAAAAGCGCCCTTTTTCTGTGCATAGGCTCCCCAGAGCATAAAGACCACCCCAGTTTTCAGGTCATTTACTTTGCGAACAACGGCATCGGTAAACTCTTCCCAACCTTTTTTCTGGTGAGACCCTGCATCGCCGGCACGCACTGTAAGAGTGGCGTTTAGTAATAAAACGCCCTGCTCTGCCCAGCGCTCCAGGTTTCCGGTGGCTGGCAGATCTTTGCCAAGATCGCTTCTGATCTCTTTGAAGATATTGATTAGCGAGGGTGGAATGCGAATACCATCTTTCACCGAAAAAGCCAATCCATTCGCCTGATTAGGACCATGATAGGGGTCCTGCCCTAAAATAACTACCTTTACCTGATCGAAGGGACATCGCTCGAAAGCATTGAAAATCTGGTTACCGGGTGGGTAAACTTTTTGAGAGGTGTACTCGTCTTTAACAAAAGACACGAGGTCTTTGAAATAGGGCTTTTCAAATTCTTCTTGCAAGATATTTTGCCAGCTTTCTTCTATCTTTACGTTCATGAGAGTCAGTAGGGGTATCGGGTTTGCTTGGTAACAGGTATCAGGGGCCCGGAAGGCTATACCTGAAACAGATTCTAATTATACAAAAAACTCTGTAACATGGATACAAAAACTACAGAAGGAGTAAAAGTAACGGTTACGACCAACTACCTGCCCGATTACTCCAGTCCGGTACAGCAGCACTTCGTATTTGCTTACAAGATCAGTATAGAGAATAACAGTGAGTTCACAGTCAAGCTTTTACGTCGCCACTGGTACATACACGACGCCACTGGCACCATGCGCGAAGTGGAAGGCGAAGGTGTGGTAGGACAACAACCTGTGCTGGAGCCAGGTGAGTCGCACGAGTACGTGTCAGGCTGCAACCTCAAGACAGGTATGGGCAAAATGCGCGGCACTTACCTGATGGAGCGTATGGTCGACGGCAAGCAGTTCCATGTGACTATACCTGAGTTCTCACTCATCGTGCCGTATAAGTTGAATTAATTGTATCCTTGTAAATCGGCTATACCTTTAAATTTGTAGTTTCAAACTATCTGTGATTATCACTAAAAGGTTGTCCAGATAGTGAAACAACAATTTAACGACCACCAATTTAATATTTCATCCATTGCTCCCCTTCCACCTTGCGGCAAATTACCTGCTTTACCGCCTCAGGGCTTTTAAGCTGCACGGAGTCCACTCCCCTTTCGTATTCGATCTGTACCACCACGTGATCCGGCACGATGGAGACTACTATGCTATCCGCTGGTTGAAGATTTGCGTGCTTCGCTGCTGTTTGAGGATCGGACTATACCTGTTACCGATTTTGGAGCGGGTCCCAAGGCCGGACTGAAGAAAGTCCGAAAGATCAGCTACATTACCCGTACCTCAGCCAAACCAGCCAAATATGCCAACTGCTTTTCCGGTTGGCAGCACATTTCAGGCCTGGTACCATTTTCGACCTGGGCACTTCCCTCGGCCTCACGACCTCATACCTGGCGATGGGAAACAAACAGGCCAGCGTCTATACCTTTGAAGGATGCCCGTCGATAGCAGCAGAGGCAAAAGTAAATTTTAAGAAACTAGGCCTGCAGCATGTGCAGCAGGTTATTGGCAACCTGGATGACACGTTGCCAAAGCAACTGCAGGAAGTGAAGCAGCTGGATTTTGTGTTCTTCGACGGGAATCACCGCTACGAACCCACCATGCGTTATTTCAAAGCCTGCCTGAGCAAGCATCACGAGTATAGTGTGTTTGTAGTGGATGACCTGTATTGGTCAGCAGAGATGAAGCGTGCCTGGCAGGAGATCAAACAACATCCGGAGGTATGCCAAACGATTGACCTGTTCTACATCGGCTTAGTGTTTTTTCGCAAGACCCAGCCGAAGGAGCATTTTACGCTGCAGTATTAATCATTTTCCTTTACCACTTGCGCCTGCCAGCCGCCATACACGCCATTAAACTCCTCCGCCAGTTGCCATAGCCCTAAGGTAGTGGTATGGATATCTTCCTCGGTAACAGGCTGTACCTTCGCAATGACGATGCTATAAGGTTACCTCCGATTCGTTTTGGTTCTTTCCCTCCTGCACCAGGGTATAGCCAACTTTTCCTGACTCACTTCTGAAGGCTGTACGATCAGCTTCCGTTGCAAAGCTTACAAAATGCAACACTGAGCGGGGAATGTGATGTTCATCTCCCTGCTCTTCCATCATGCGCAGAATGCGGCTGTTTTTGATGCTTTGCATATCGGCCGGCTCCGGAAACAGGAAGTCCAGGTATAAGCCCCAGTCAGCATCCAGCAGGTTGTTTGAAGCGAAGGTATAGGCGGGGAATTGTTGCATCACGTTAGTGGCAATCGCCTCCGGCAAAGCTTCCTGCCCGCTGTAGAAATAGAAGCTGCGTTTGCCGTCGTGCAGCAGCTTGCCTACAAAGGCCGCCTGAAGTGAGTTTTGAAGCTCCTCCACCAGGGCTTCTTCTATCGCCTCAAGCTGCTCCCACTCAGCTTCGTCAGCCGGAAAACCATCGGCATCGGGCTGCTGCAGCGCCACAACAAGTTCAAAAGCGCGGTGCTGCTCAGGTATAGGGGCCAGGCTTTCAAAAGCCAGATCGACGCTCACGCAGGCAGGGCGGTCGTTGATATCGCAGAAATAAACTTCCCACTCGGGGGTATGGGCAGGTACAGTCATAGGTATAATCTGAAAGAAATAAGGAGAGCATCAACCACAGTCAATGCTCTCCTTTGATACGTTTAAAGGCTGCTTAGCGAATAGCCTGGCGAATACGCACTAACTTCTGGAGCAGGTCTTCGAGCTGGTCAAGTGGCAGCATGTTGGCGCCGTCCGATTTCGCTATCGATGGCTGCGGGTGCGTTTCGATGAACAGGCCATCGGCTCCCACCGCAATAGCTGCTTTGGCAATCGTCTCGATCAGGCTGGTTTGCCGCCTGTCACGCCGGAGCTTTGGTTTGGCTGCTGCAGCGAGTGGGTCACGTCCATTACCACTGGTACACCATTCGTCTGCATTTCGGGCAGGTTGCGGAAGTCCACTACCATATCTGAGTAACCAAAGCTGTTGCCTCGGTCGGTCAGGATCACTTTATCGTTTCCAGACTCGCGCACCTTGTCCACGGCAAAGCGCATGGCCTCGCCTGACAGGAACTGTCCTTTTTTGATGTTCACTACCTTACCTGTTTTAGCAGCCGCTACCAGCAGGTCTGTCTGGCGGCACAGGAAAGCCGGGATCTGGAGAACATCCACATACTCAGCCGCCATTGCCGCCTCGTCGCTTTCGTGGATGTCAGTAACGGTAGGTATATCAAATGTCTGGCTCACCTTCTGCAGGATGCGCAGCGCTTTCTCGTCCCCTATACCTGTAAAAGAGTCAAGGCGGGAACGGTTGGCTTTGCGGTAAGACCCTTTGAAGATCAGTGGAATCTCCAGCTTGTCAGTAATGGTTACAAGTCGCTCGGCTATCTGCAGGGCCATTTCCTCGCCTTCAATAGCGCATGGGCCAGCCATCAAAAAGAAGTTGCCAGAGTCGGTATGTTTTAATTTCGGTACTTCGAACATAGTCAATTGCTTGGTTTATACCTTTCGGTCTGCAAATTTAGTCAGATGCGGGGGAATAAAGAAATGAATACATTAGTGATTGGGTGGATGAGCGATTGATGGTTGCCGGATACATGATTAACCCATCCCGTCCCTTATCTGAGCGCTTTTCCGAACTTGTAAGTCCGACAGATAGCTTAGATTGGACCATGCTGGAAAGACTATAAAGCGTAACGTCGCTACATTAACTTTCAAACTCTCCAACTCCTCAACCCCCAAACTTCTACACTCCCAGCTTCCTCAACTCTATAAACAACTCCCTCCCCTGCCTTGGCGGTATGGAATTGTAGGCGGTTTCGAAGTGAAGAAACTCAAAGTATGGCTTGAAATAAGTGCGGTACTCTTCTCGACTGCCGCCGAAGGGTGGACCGGAGTGTTCGAAGGTAGTGTCAAAAAGGAGGCCGACCAGTTTCCCGCCAGGCATGAGCAACTCGGCACATTTGCGTGCATAGTCGCCACGGAGTTGCGGGTCGATGGCACAGAAAAAGGTCTGCTCTACGATCAGGTCATATGTGCCCCCGAGTTCGAAAAAGTCCTGGAGCAGCAATTGATTTTTGGGGAAGTCCGGCACCCGTTCGGAAAATCGCTGCAGTGGCGCCTCGGCAACATCAGCTATGTAGGTATGTGTGAAACCATTACGGAATAAATATTCCGCTTCGTATGCGTTGCCACAACCCGGAACCAGTATGCGCTGACCTGTGTTAGGCATCTGATTGAAATAATCACGGAGTGGAGGCGTTATAGCCCCAACATCCCAACCCGTCTGGCCCAGTTGGTAGCGGTTTTGCCAGTAGTCGGCATTAAATTCTTGTTTCATCTTGTATGATAATAGCTCAAAAGTCTTAAATTTGAAACTTGCATACGCACCATTCCAGGCAGCAAAAGCTTAAAATATGAGTACGCTGGAAAAAAAAGACACCCAAAAAGAACATCAGCCCATGAACCCTTCTGAAAAAAGAAGCAACCGCAAACTCCTGATTAGTGGCCTCCTTGTCATCCTGATCAGCATCAACGGCATCCTGCTTTACATGAATTATCAGAAAAAAGAGAAAAACGAGGAGCAGGCCGAGGTGATCCGTGTGAAAGATAAAGAACTGGAGAACCAGATAAAAGTTTACGAAGCCCTAAAGGCTGATTTTGAGCGCCAGAGCCAGGAATTGCAGGCGATGGGTCTCGAAAACGACTCGCTGGAGGCACAAATCGCGTCTATTTCGTCTGACCTGAACGAGCTGCGAAGCTTCCGTAAGAGCAGCTACAGCCTGGCTGACCAGCGCCGCTTCCGCGACCGTGCGCAGGCGTTTGAGCAGCAACTGAAACAGAAAGACCAGGAAATCGCTACGCTTAAACAGGATAATGAAGTGCTCTTCACAGAGAATACCTCACTTAAAACCACTCAGAACCGCCTGAGCGACAGTCTCACCACCATGAAGACCACCAACGAAACGCTGGTAGAGAAGGTAAAAGTGGCCTCGAGGCTCGAAGCACAGCGTATGAATGTTTTTGCGGTAAATAAGCGCGGCAAAGAGCTGGATGACAAGAACAATGAATTCAGAATGAGAAACGTGGAAAAGATCCGCGTAACGTTTAACCTGGGCAAGAACGATGTAGCACCACGTGAGCCGAAGACGATTTACATGCGTCTGATCGAGCCGGATGGCGCCGCCCTGTACAATCTTTCTACGGGTTCAGGTTCGTTTGAGATTGACGGCGAAGACATGTACTACACCGCTAAGCGCGACATTGTGTTTGATAACACGCAGCAGCAGGTGAGCTTTGTTTACAACAAGAACGCAGAATATAAGAAAGGCCAGCATACCATTGAGCTTTATGCCGACGGTTTCCTGATCGGATCAACCAACTTTGTGCTGAAATAATACTTAAACCCTAGAGTCTGAAAGCCCCGTCCATTAGGTCGGGGCTTTTTTGTGCCCATACCTCAGGTATAGCCATAAAAAAAACCCTATCCTGAGGAAAGGGTTTTAGTCCATCGTTCACATGAAATTCTCTAACGCAGGCGTTAGAATTTAATCAACAAGAAAATTTTTACTCCACCAGCATGCTGCTGCGGTGCTGTATTACTTTAAAGCTCTCCACCATCTTCACCGACTCGTGCACGTCTTCCGTGAAGATCGCTACAAAGGAGTCCGGCTCAGCATTTTCCAGCGCATAGGCGATGGCACGCATTTCTTCCGGAATCACCTTCACTTGCTTGTGCGGCGCTACGTCTTCTATACCTTGCATCATCGGCAAAGTGATTTCCTCAGGCGTCTTCCCACGCAGGTCGTTGTCGAGGCGTATGATGATCTCGTCAAAGACTTCGCCTGCTACGCGACCTATCTCGTAGAAATCTTCTGTCCTGCGGTCGCCAACGCCAGCAATGATGCCAACCTTGCGCGACACGTCCAGGTCTTCCATAAAGCCGCCGATGGCCTTCAAACCACCCACGTTGTGTGCGTAGTCCACCAGTACCTCGAAGTTCGGGAACTGGAACAGGTTCATGCGACCAGGTGTTTTGTCTGGTGAAGGTATAAAGGTGCGCAGGGCACGCTTAATGTCTTCTATGTCAAAGTGCGATACATAGCCAGCCAACGCAGCAGCCAGTATGTTCTCAATGTTAAATTTCGCTTTTCCACCGAAAGTCAGCGGCACATCAGCCACTCTATCTATCCGGATCTTGTAGCTGTTTTTAAAGATCGAGATATACCCGTTTTCAAAAACCGCCGCCAGTCCCCCTTTGGCAATATGCTTTAGTATGCGCGGATTGTTCTCGTCCATACTAAAGAAAGCTACCTTACATTTCAGCTCCTCGGCCATGGCATACACCAGATCATCATCGGCGTTCAGAATGGCGTATCCGTCTTTGCTCACGCTCTTCGGTATAACCGATTTCACCTTCGCAAGGTCCTCCAGCGTATGGATGTCGCGCAGGCCCAGGTGGTCGGAGCTTAAGTTAGTCACAATGCCAATGTCGCACTGATCGAATCCCAGCCCTGACCGCAGCAAGCCTCCCCTGGCGCACTCCAGCACTGCAAAGTTCACGGTCGGGTCCTTGAGCACGAACTGTGCACTATARCCCCTGTCGTATCGCCTTTCTCGAGCAGCTTGTCCTGTATGTAGATGCCCTCAGTAGTGGTATACCCAACCTGATAACCTTTGCTCTTGACCATGTGTGCGATCAGTCGCGTGGTCGTGGTCTTACCATTGGTACCTGTCACGGCCACAATCGGGATGCGGGCGGGCTTGCCATGCGGAAACAGCATGTCGATTACCGGCTCGGCTACGTTACGCGGTAAACCGTAGGTTGGTGAGATGTGCATCCGGAAACCAGGCGCCGCATTTACCTCCAGCACAGCACCTCCGGCTTCGTTAAGCGGAATGGCAATGTCGGTTGTCATCACGTCGATGCCGCAGATATCCAGCCCCACCAGACCGGCAATACGCTCGGCCATCAGGATGTTGTAAGGATCCACTAAGTCAGTAACGTCAGTTGCAGTGCCTCCAGTACTTATGTTAGCGGTACTTTTTAGGTATAGCACCTCCCCTTCGGGCAGAACCGACTGAGTAGTAAGGTCTTTGGCCTTTAAAATATTTTTGGTGTGCTGATCAATTTTGATGCGGGTCAGGGCCTTTTCGTGTCCCACGCCTCTTCTCGGGTCTTTGTTCTCCAGGTCGACCAGCTGTTTGATCGTGGAAACACCGTCACCGGTGACCATGGCAGAGGGTACGCTTGGCAGCTGCCACAAACTTTTTGTTAATGACCAGCAGTCGGAAGTCAAAGCCCTGAATGTAGCGCTCCACCAGCACGGCCTCAGAATATTTCTGAGCGGCTGCCAGTCCTTTGAGCGCGTCTTTCCAGTTTGTGATGTTGATGGTAGCGCCTTTGCCGTGGTTGCCGTCCAACGGCTTTAGCACTAATGGATAGCCCAGTCTGTCCACGGCCCGCTTCAGTTCCTCCTGATCATACACAGTGGTGCCATTGGGAACAGGTATACCCGCTTCGTCGAGCAGTTCTTTGGTGGCGTTTTTGTCTCCGGCTATCTCCACGGCAAAGCAGGCAGTGCCACAGGTCATGGTGGCCTGTATGCGCTTCTGGTTCACGCCGTAACCCAGCTGAATGAGCGAGTGACGGTTGAGACGAATGTAAGGTATATTGCGGCTCTGCGCCTCTGATACAATAGAGTAAGTGCTTGGTCCGAAATATTCGTCTTCCCGGATCTGATGCAGGCGGTCGATGTCTTCGTCGAGTTTATACTTCTCTCCATTTATCAGAGCTTCCGTGATGCGGAGGGCAGCATGAGCGGCATACTCACCGGCACGTTCCTCCTGGTACGAGAAAATAACGAAATGCGTACCCTGCTCGTGGGCCATGTAACAGCGTCCGTAGCCGCTCTCCATACCGGCCTGAGTTTGCAGTTCCAGCGCGATGTGCTGCACGACGTGAGCGAAGGTAGTGCCTTCCTCCACCGATCTAAAGAAACCACCTTCCACGCCCGCTGCAGCCCTGTGGGCATACATTTCGGGGAGCAGTCGTTTGAGTCGGGTAGCGAAGCCGGGCACTTCGTGGGTAAGGGTATCAGCCAGTTCTTCCAGGTCCAGCTTGAGTACGATAATTTTGGGATGCTCAACAGACCAGAAATTTGGTCCGCGCATGATGCGCAAGTCTGTAATCTTCATGGGAATGGGTAAGCAGCTTGTATTGCCTGTCGGATATTTTGTAGGTGTTGAAGGAAACAGCAACCATAAAATTGCTTGCTTGCAATACGTTATAAGCTGACAAAGGATATAGCGGCTTTTGAAAAATTAGTGCTCTTGAATGGAAGCAATTAGGAATTAGCTACTTAGGGATAGGAAGGTGTTTAAGAGAAATTGGACACTAAGAAAAAAAAACGCCCGGTCAGGTATACCGACCGGGCGATCAAGAAGAGGTAACGAGCGGATTCGAACCGCTGTAGCAGCTTTTGCAGAGCTGAGCCTAGCCACTCGGCCACGTTACCCTGATTGGAGTGCAAATATAAGCAGAGAAGTATGCTTGTCAAACAATCAGGTCATATTTTTTAAACGCCAATAGATATAGCGTTCATAATAAGCCCCTTATTTTTCAATACTACTGTTGCGATTTCTATTTTGGAAGCGGTGCCCCTACAGGTATAGCGCAATCGTGACCTGGCTGACCGTGCGGCGGGTTGGTACCGGCAGCAACTGAACCAGACACTTGTGGCTGGAATGCAGGCTGAGGTGCTGTGAGCTTAGGCTGTGCCGGCAGATCAAGTGGAGCGCCTACTTCGATGTCACAGCGGTGACCAGGCTGGCCATGCGCAGGATTCAGGGCTACAGTACCCGCTGGAGTAGCTGTTGCAGCGTTCGTGTTAGCTGGCGCAGTAGTTGGCTGGGTTGTAGCTGTATCAGCTTTTTTATTGTCTTCTGAGCAAGCGCTAAAGCCGATCAGGCAGCAGCCAGCAGTACGTTAACGGTAGTTTTCATGCAATGATTTTATAAGGTGTGCGGCCTTCTGCCCCTGCCATCCTTTTGGCAGACCAGGCGCTTTTGTTACAACCGACAAGCTACCAAAAAGGTGCCGCAAAACCAAAATCCTTCCGACATACGGTCAATTCTGCCTGTCTAAAAACTCCCTCCGCGTACCATAACTTTATCACTCCTTTCCGGGTATATTCAGGAAAACCTCTATGCGCTTCCGCCTTTGTGCGGAACACACGCTGCCCGACTGCCGTACCCGGACTTGTTAAGGCAGCTCGCATAGCACTTATCCTTTACAATAACACATTATAAATCCAGGCCTTATCAGCCAGGCAGCGGTGCAGAAGGAACCAGATATTGTCCTTACGCCTTCAGAGCCGCATTTGATTATCGTTATGAACAGACTTCTATTCTTAGACGCTTTAAGGGGCATTGCCGCACTCTCAGTGGCCCTTTTCCACTATACTTCCGTGTACCGCAGCCTTTACGGCCATAGCTTCTCCCCTGCTTTCGACTTCGACTACGGTTTGTTTGGGGTGGAGCTTTTCTTTATGATCTCAGGCTTTGTGATCTTCTTCAGTTTCGACAGGATCAAGAGCGGAAGCGAGTTTCTCTTTAACCGCGGCATCCGACTTTACCCGACCTACTGGTTCAGCATGATCACAACTTTCGTGGTGGTACAGACATTCAGCCTGCCCGGCTTAGAGACTACCTTCACCGACATGCTCGTCAACCTGACCATGTTCCAGAAGCTGGCCCGAGTACCAGACGTGGACGGAGTATACTGGTCGCTGTTTTCGGAGTGGATGTTTTACCTGATGATGCTTGGCCTGTTCATGACCAATAACCTGAAGCGTATTTTGTGGGTGGTCCGATATGGGTGCTGCTGAGCCTGGTACACAAGTATAGCGTTAGCTTTGGTCCGGTCGGTGCCATCCTGAACCTATACCATGGCGTGTTCTTCTATGCGGGCATCCTCTTTTACCTGCTCATGAAGCAGCCCGAAAAACGGAACATTGTGCTCACTCACCTGCTCTTCAGTATCGCTGTGATTGTAGCGCTATACCTGCCGGAAGGTCTGCCGCATACGCTCGTCGTTATTTCCTTCTTCGGGGTATTTTACCTAGGGTTGATTGGTAAAATGGAGTTCCTGGTGAACAAGGTGCTGCTCTTCCTGGGCAGTATCTCCTATGCACTCTACCTGATCCACCAGTTTGTGGGTTATGTGATCATCAACGAAACGAAACACTTGTTCGGCGATAGCCTGCTGGTGATCGTGCCACCACTAGCCATCACACTTACGGCGGCCTGGCTGATTACAGCCTATATTGAAAAGCCGGTCGTAAGCAGGCTCAAAACCTGGTACAAGCAACGGTCAGGCCATACCTTGCCGCAGGAAAAGAAAATACCCGTCAGCGGATTTGCCAAACCCGAAACTGCCCCTACTAAATAGGTATAGCAGGTCAGAGCTAAACCCCAGGCTGGCTATAAGCTACCGCTATTTCTGCTCCCAAACGGGCATTGTGCCTGATCAGCGCGATGTTAGCTTCGAGGCTCTCGCCCTGGCTATGCTCTGCGATATACTTTAAAAGAAAAGGCGTGACGGCCTTGCCCTTAATGTGCTGCTGTGCGGCGGCGTGCAGGGCCTGGGTGATATACCATTCCATTTCAGGTGCAGGCACTTCAAACTTTTCAGGTATGGGATTCGCTATCAGTACAGCTCCATCCAGTCCCAACTCCCATTTGGTGCGTAACAGGCCTGCAATTTCCCGGGCAGAGTCCAGTCGCAGTGGAGAGGCAAAACCGCTTTGGCGGGAGTAGAAACTCGGAAACTCATTCTGCCCGAAAGTAACAACCGGTATACCTTTGGTATCCAGGTACTCCAGGGTCAGCCCAATATCCAGGATCGACTTCACACCCGCTGATACCACCGCTACGGAGGTCTGCCCCATTTCAGTCAGGTCTGCCGAGATATCCATGGTGGTCTCTGCTCCCCTATGCACACCTCCTACCCCGCCTGTAACGAACACCCGTATACCTGCCATAGCGGCAATTCGCATGGTGGCAGCGACCGTTGTAGCGCCATCGATTTGCTGGCTGATGACGTAAGGCATATCAACCAGGCTCACCTTCCAGACACCCTCGGCCTTGCCAGGTGCGCAATTTGCTCCTTTGTTAGCCCTACACAGCATTTGCCGCCTAGTATAGCTATGGTAGCAGGTATAGCGCCTGCTTCCCGTACCACCTGCTCAACCTCCAGGGCAGTCTGCACATTGTGCGGGTAAGGCATGCCGTGGGCAATTATGGTGGATTCCAGCGCTACGACAGGCTTGCCGTCGGTGAGGGCTTGCTGTATTTCGGGGAGGATTTCCAGGTATGGATTCATGAAATGATTGGTGTCCGGTGTTGCGTCGTTGATTTTGTGCAGGTATGCTAAGCCATCAGCCTGAGCACACCTTGTATCATGCAAGCAATTGGTTGTCCAAAATTACCAGAATTCAGGAAAATTGTTGGGGTGTCTCTCGTGTTTAGTCTTGTTACTGAAGCAGGTATACCATGTAATCGTACCCTGTATGCGAAGGTAAATGTGAGTAATACTTAATCTGATCTTTAGACTCCTCTGCGACAGTGAATAAGGCGCCATCAATGGTCAACTGTTTGGTAACCTTATCATAGGTATATGACATCGTTCTGATGAGTGGCTCTTTACTTTCACATTTCACTTTACCCTGGTCCACTGTTAACTTGCCATTTGAGTCAAACGTAATCAAATCATCTTTTTTGCAATCTGACCAAGGGTTGTAAAAAACCCTTCCGGGAGGGTTTGAATTCACATTCTTATCAACTACTCCTTTCTTCCAGGTTTTTGATACTAGCAGGTTGGCAGGTGCGTTTTCATCATCCTTTGCACATGAACTCAGAAGAAAAAGAACTAATAGCATATTAGTTATTACTAGCAACAGCTTCTTCATATACACTATTTGAGGTGTTTAATTATTAGTCAAAGGATTATAGGAATCTTATCGTGTTTATGTATAATGAGTTTAATATTTGTAATGACAACAATGTGCTTCTTATACCCGAATAGCGTTGTGGTTCAGCCTTTAGGTTTGTAAACAAGTTGGACCACCCCAGCTCTAAACCTGTTAACCGCTATCAGGTCAAGGTTTATTCGATCCTCTAGGTCTTGGAACAGTGGTTTGCCAGCTCCTAAAACGGTTGGGTGCACCGAGATTCGGTACACGTCAATCAACCCATGCTGTATAAATGCTGTGATTAGTTTTGCCCCACCATATAACCATATGTCTTTCCCCTGCTGCTGTTTCAATTCGGCGATGGCATCAGGTATACTAGAGGCGATAAACGTTACATCCGTATTTGGCCGCTCCTGACTGGAGAAAACAATCTTCTGTTTAGCGTGTACTGCTGCCCAGATTTCTTTCTCTGATTCACTTGCGTTGGTATCAGGATGGTAGTTGCCCCACATATCATAGCTCACTCTCCCATAGAGGATCGTGTCTATACCTTCCAGAAAACCCTGAAAGTCCATATCATCGTCCAGGATGCACCAGTCCACTTCACCATTTGGCCCTTCGATGAATCCGTCAAGTGTTGTAGCTAGATCTAGAATTATTTTTCGCATGGAGTTAGGAGTGTGTTTATGGAGTGTGAAACGGTGCTCGTGTAAAAGACGTGTGAGGCCGTCGGCTGGAACATGATTTTTACACAATGCTAGCTGCTGCCATTTTTATTTTAATTGCAGTTTCATCATTATGTCTGTCTGCTCATCATTTCCTAGTTTGAAAATATGCCTATCAAATTCCACGAAGCCATTTTTCTCATAAAATCGAAGTGCTCTTGGGTTTTCTTCCCAAACCCCTAACCAAACATAATCCACGCCTTTGTGTTTGGATATTTCCATTGCCTTCTCATAAAGTATTTGCCCAACTTTTTTCCCGTGGAATTCCTTTAAAACATAAATGCGCTCGATTTCAAGGGTATTATCGTCCTTTATTTCAGTCTGTGATTGTCCAAAGTTGACTTTCAAATAGCCAATTACTTTATTCTCTAAAAGGGCAAAATAAAACTCAGAGTTCTTGTTGGCCAATTCGACTCCTAGTTTTTCTGTTGAAAACCCTTCCTCCAAATACTTTTTCATATTCTCCTCGCTATTTCCAAAAGAAAATGTTTCAGAAAATGTCTGTCTGCAGATTCTCTGTAGCTGGTCTAGTTCGTTTACGGTTACTCTTCTTAATTCAATATTCTCCATTCTCGCTTAAGTATTCTCTTTATTTTTGGTTGTAGCCAACTATAGTATAGTAGGAGTACCTACTCCTACTATCTGCACTATATCTGGAGTAGGAAAGTTGCTACAAAGCAATTCACTACAGCAGGTATGGCATAAAGCTAATATATCATTTATTACTCAATTATTCAATAAGCCTAAAGCGCTTTTCGGGAGCCAAAAACAAAAAAGGCCCCGGATTGCTCCGGGGCCTTTCATTATAGGACAAGCTTAGTATTAAGCGTTGTTCTCTTCTTCAGCAGACTCTTCATCAGAACCTTTCGCCTTTTTAGCGGCAGCAGCTTCTAACTTTTTAACGCCAGCTTCTTTCTCGTTCTCCAGCATCTGCTCTTTCAGGGCAGAAAGTGCGTCCAGGTCACCCAGGGTAGACTTGTTCTCAGCTTCTTTCTGAACTTTTGGAGCTTTCTCCTTCTTCTCACCGCCGGCAGCAGGTGCAGCTTTCTTAGTGGCCYTCGCGATACGTGCGTTGTCAGCCTCAGAGTAAGTAGCAGTGTGCGACAGGATGATCTTACGGTCGTCCTTAGAGAATTCAGTTACACGGAAGTCAAGGCTTTCACCTGCTTCTACCTGAGAACCGTCTTCTTTCTGCAGACCTTTAGGGAATGAGAAACCTTCGATGCCGTACGGCAGCTCCAATGTAGCGCCTCTGTCTGATTTCTCAAGTACAGTAGCTTTGTGTACTGAACCTACGTTGAATACAGACTCGAACGTATCCCAAGGGTTCTCCTCCAGCTGCTTGTGACCAAGAGCAAGTCTTCTGTTAGCTACGTCCAGCTCCAGAACAACTACGTCCAGGTTTTCACCAACTTTCACGAACTCAGATGGGTGCTTGATCTTCTTAGTCCAGGACAGGTCAGATACGTGTACCAGACCGTCTACGCCTTCTTCCAGCTCCAGGAACAGACCGAAGTTAGTCAGGTTACGAACTACGCCAGTGTGCTTGGTGCCAACTGCATATTTCGTGATAACATCCTCCTTAGTCCATGGATCTTCAGTAAGCTGCTTGATACCAAGAGACATTTTGCGCTCTTCGCGGTCAAGTGTCAATACAACTGCTTCAACCTCGTCGCCTTGCTTAATGAAGTCTTGTGGGTTGCGCAGGTGCTGTGACCATGACATTTCAGAAACGTGGATCAGACCTTCAACGCCTGGCATCAGCTCAAGGAATGCGCCGTAGTCAGCCACGTTAACGATCTTGCCTTTTACTCTTGAGCCAACTTCAATTTCAGCTGGCAGAGCATCCCATGGGTGAGGAGTAAGCTGCTTCATGCCAAGAGAGATACGCTTCTTGTCATCATCGAAGTCAAGCACTACCACGTTCACCTTTTGGTCAAGCTGCAATACTTCCTCTGGGTGGTTGATACGTCCCCAAGAGATATCTGTGATGTGAAGCAGACCATCTACGCCACCAAGGTCGATGAACACACCGAAGTTTGTCATGTTCTTGATAACGCCTTCCAGAACCTGACCTTTCTCCAGGTTGTTCAGGATAGCGGCACGCTGTTGCTCCAGGTCTTTCTCGATAAGCACTTTGTGAGATACAACCACGTTGTCGAAAGCGGCGTTGATTTTCACAACTTTCACTTCCATCTTCTTACCAACGAACACGTCGAAGTCACGGATCGGCTTCACGTCGATCTGAGAACCTGGCAAGAAGGCTTCAACACCGTAGAGGTCCATGATCAGACCACCTTTGGTTCTTCTCTTCACTACACCCTCCAGAACGTTGTCGTTCTCAAGTGCGTCATAGATCTTAGCCCAGGCAGATACAATCTTCGCTTTCTTGCGGGAAAGGATCAGCTGACCGTTCGGGTCTTCCTGGTCTTCGATGAATACTTCAACCTCGTCACCAACTTTCAGTTCAGGAAGATCTCTGAATTCTGAAACTGGCACCAGGCCGTCAGATTTGAAACCGATGTTCAGGATCACGTCACGATCAGTGATACCTACCACGATTCCTTTAACAACCTCCTGCTCCTGTACGGTAGTCAGGGTGTCGTCATACATTTTTTCCATTTCAGCGCGCTCTTCTTTGCTGTAGCCGCCACCGAAACCTTGAGACTCAAACTTGTCCCAATCGAAATTTTCTGGGGAATTACTCATAATGTTTTACTGCTCTGGAGAAGCCACCGACTTAGAGCAATAGGCCGGTTTGGTTTGGTTTTACATTTCTCCGAACGCGGTGCCGGAGCCATTCACTCGAATGAAGGGCAAAAGTAAGGAATACTTAGAAATAATGCTAGTATACAGAAGAGATTTCGCAAAAGAAATAACAGGTATAAGTACCTGATACAGAAGGCACATATCTAGTCATCAACCTCATTACCTACCCGCCGCAACAGCAGGTATAGCCATTCCCCTTATCAGCTTTCCAGCCATTCCGCTCTTTTGTCAATTTAACAAAACTAAGACATACGATGACTTAGCTGCAGGTATAGGCTATCTTAGTACTTCCTTCTTGGCAGGTATACAGAACAGTAAAAACAGCCGGAAGCCCCATTATTCCAGAGGGAAAATCATCCTGATCAAGCAGAAGCATGCAGCACAATTTATCAACTTCAACTTATCATACAGACATCATCACAGCACGACCTGATAAATAATAACTTACCAATTGTAAACTAAATATATTAGCAACCATATATTACTACTTATTGGCTATTTTCAGGTAGATCTGCCAGTCCTCATTAGAGTCGTTCAGGTGCTGTTGCAGGAAGGTATAGAGAGAGGGTCGGGAGGGGTGACGGTATAGCTTGAGGCCGGCTTCTTCGGGGGTTCGGTCGCCTTTGCGGGAATTGCACCTGGAACAGGCCGTGACGATATTCTGCCAGCTGGTCTCTCCTCCCCTGGAGCGTGGCAAGAGGTGGTCCAGGGTCAGGTTACGGGAAGTACCGCAGTACTGGCAAAGGAAGTTGTCGCGACGCAGCACATTGTGCCTGCTGAGGGCTATACCGTAGTATGGCACCTTAACGTAGCGCTGCAGCCGGATAACAGAAGGAACAGGATAAGAAGTGCTGACCGTGCGCAAAACAGCGCCATTGGCTTTGGAAATAAGCTCTGCTTTTTCGAGATAGACAAGCAAAAAAGCCTTGGTCACCGTGCAGACGGCGATTGCGCTGAAGTCCTGGTTCAATATCAGCACTTTGTCTCTCATGGCCATTCTTTGAACTTTTGCTATAGCTTCTACGAGAATTAACCAACTCGTTATAGCCTAAGTTCAAAGAAAAATGCTGAGAATCAGGAAAAAATGCGCTTGATGATACGTAGTTTATGGGAGTAGCGCTTGCGCTCGGCATTGTAAATGCCATTGTGGTCGAGGGTGTCAATTCGGATCTCGCCATGGGCATGCATGATCTGCTGCCCTTCCAGCATGATGCCCACATGCGTAATACGACCTTCTTCGTTGGCGAAATAAGCCAGATCGCCTGGTTGAGTCTGCGTAGCAAAGTGCACTTCATCTCCTACTGCCACCTGCTGACTTGCGTCACGGGGCAATTGATAACCACAAAGGCCGTATACCTGCTGCGTAAAGCCCGAACAGTCGATCCCGAACATAGACTTACCACCCCACAGATAGGGCGCTTTCAGGAAGCCCATGGCCAATTTGGCAAGCTGAACCGTTGTAACCGGCACGGCAGGGTTCGTGGCTCGTCCGCTGTACTGATAGCTTTGGCCATCAATACGCAGGCTCATGCCGTCAAAAAAGGCAGGTAAGCCCCTATACCTACCGGAATACGCATATCAGCACTGCTCACCACCTGCACGATATCGAGCGCACGCGGATGCTGCGCTGCCTGCCACTCCTGGTAATAACCCGCTGACACAGGCATATACTGCTTAAGATCGATCCATCCGGTATATCCATCCGAAGCCAGCTTCACCTGCACCCAGTTTCCTTGCTTGCTGAGCACCTCCAGACACTCCCCAAAGAGTACCTGGGTTACCATTTCCGCTTTATCAGATGGCTCAGCGCGCATCGGCACCAGACTGAGCATGCATATTCCGTAGTCCATTTTTGAGTTAGTAATTGAGTGATTGAGTGAGTTAGTGATTTTTGCAATAGTGATTAAGTGATTTACTGCGATTCGATGGTGAATATGTCAATGTATCTCCCGGTCTGAGGATGTGAGTAAACCCCCTTCACGTATAAAAACATGCAGTGCGCTTCCACTTACACCTTACCTCAAACGCAAATAATCGCTCATTCACTAACGCACTCAATCACTAAATCCCTTAAAACCCGCTTCGGTCAAGTTCGCGTTTTATATCCTTTGCTTTGATGTCTTCCCGCTTGTCGTGCAGCTTCTTACCACGCGCCAGTGCAACTTCTACTTTAGCAAAGCCACGCTCGCTGATGAACATCCGGGTAGGGATAATCGTCACCCCCTGCTCCTGCACACCCTTCTCCAGTCGCTTTAGTTCGCTCTTGTTGACAAGCAGCTTGCGTACCCGCATGGGTTCGTGGTTGTAGTGCGTGCCCTCGGTATAGGTGGAGATGTGCACGTTGTGCAGGTACAGCTCGCCATTATGCAGCACACAGTAACCGTCCTGCAGGTTCACCTTGCCCTCCCGGATCGATTTGATCTCTGTTCCTTTGAGTATGATACCAGCTGTGTACTTGTCCAGGAACTGGAACTCAAAAGAAGCTCTGCGATTCTGGATGTTGACGTGCTTCTTGATTCTGTCTTTATCTTTTGCTTTCGTCATGCTAATTTATTGGAGCCAGCACCCTGGCCAGTTTCTCTTTCTTTAAAATCTTCTGCCCAGTCTCCCCATCTGCCACCAGCCTGTCCCCCACCCGGGCCTCAAAGCTACAAATCACATTGTTACCTTCCTGCGATCTCAGGTGAGCGACTATCTCTATTACTTCGCCCTCGAAAGCCGGACTTTTATGATTGATAGTCAGAAATGTACCTATCCCTTCTTCATCCTCTCCTTTCATCTCCAACACAAACAAGCGCCCTGCCCACTCAGCCGCCTGCGCCAGCGAAAAGGTGCTGCAAACTGCATGCACCAGCCCATCATCAAAACGGGCAAAGTCCGCCTCTGTTACCGTTTTGCGGTATACCTTGCTATCGCCGGTTTGGAAGGGGTTTTTCATTTTTGATTGAGTGATTGAGTGAGTTAGTGAATGAGTGATTGTTAAATGGTTGATGGTTGAGTGTTGTCTGAATCAGGATTTTCAGGATGAAAGGATTAACAGGATTCCCTCAAACGGTTGTTCTTCTATATCAATTCTGTAAATCTAAGAGCCCTGTAAATCCGTGGGAATATGGCCCCTCTTTAATCCTGAAAATCCTGATCCTGACAAGCTATACCAGTGCGAGACTTGGATAAGTCGCGACCTGTCTCTACAAGTAACACCTCCTCAACTCTCAAACTCTCAAACTCTTAAACTCCCTAAAACTTCATCCTCGGTTCCGGGCTCACGTACTGGTCGGCAAAGTCGCCTTTAAGATATTGATAATGAGCTGTTATAGCAATCATACCTGCATTATCGGTACAATACTGAAAAGCCGGGATATATACGTTCCAGTCGTACTTTTTGGCGTAGTCCTGCAGGGCCTGGCGAAGCCCTGAGTTGGCAGACACGCCACCGGCGATCGCTACTTCTTTTATGCCCAGGTCCTTTGCAGCCAGCACCACTTTCTTCAGCAGGGTCTTGATCAGAGTATACTGTACGCTGGCGCAAATATCAGCCAGGTTCTCCTGTACGAAGTTCGGGTTGTCTTTCGTTTTATCTTTAAGGAAGTAGAGCACCGAGGTCTTGATACCGCTGAACGAAAAGTCGTAGCCGGGCATGTTGCCTACCGGGAACTCGAGGCCTTTGGGTTACCCTGTGCCGCTGTCTTGTCAAGCATGGGTCCGCCAGGGTATGGCAGGCCAAGCATTTTAGCGGTCTTGTCAAAGGCCTCCCCTACAGCGTCGTCCGTGGTCTGGCCTATGATCTCCATGTCCAGGTGGTCTTTTACGAGCACAACCTGGGTGTGGCCGCCGCTCACAGTCAGGCAAAGGAACGGAAAGTTGGGTTTTGGGTCATCGATAAAGTGCGCCAGGATGTGTGCCTGCATGTGGTTTACATCAATAAGCGGAATGTTGAGGCCCAGCGCAAACGACTTGGCAAAAGAGCTGCCTACCAGTAAAGCACCCAGCAAGCCCGGGCCGCGGGTAAAAGCCACTGCATTTAAGTCAGTTTTGTTTACATTTGCTGTACTCAAGGCCTGCTGTACAACCGGAATAATGTTCTGTTGGTGTGCTCGCGACGCAAGCTCCGGCACAACACCGCCGTATTTTTCGTGAACAGCCTGAGTAGCAATAACATTTGACAAAACCTTGCCACCACGTATAACCGCAGCAGAGGTTTCGTCGCACGAAGATTCAATTGCTAATATTGTAGGTTCAATCATCTTTTGGAAAAAGAACAGTCCATAAATTACTTCAAAGTTATAGGAAAAGCCATTCTAAAAATAGTTTTGGCCTTAATCCTGTTGCTTTTGGTTGTATTTGCGGTTGTTTTTGTAGCTATTCGCTACCCGGGTGTGCAAACCAAAGTTGCTCAGAAAGCAGCCGAGTACATCTCCCGCACCATCGACCACGAGGTGACGATCGGGCGTGTGGATATTGAGTTTTTCAGCAACGTGATCCTGGAGCAGGTGAAAGTGCTCGATTACCGGGGTGAGGAACTGTTTTACGTAGGTCGGGCCGAGGCGGACATCAGCCTGTTCTCTATCTTCCAGCCAAATACTCTTGGTATAGCCACCCTGGAGTTGCAGGAGCCCCGGGCCAACCTGGTGCAGTACGAGGGCACCGACTCCCTCAATCTGTCCACTTTCATTACGTCCCTCGGCAATCTGATCACCAAAGACACGACCAAGGCTTCCCAACCTTTCGAGTTCTCGATCGATGAACTGATCATCAAAAACGGCGCCTTTACCTACGACGACTTCAACCGCCCCCGCACTGACTACGGCATCGACTACTTTCACTTAGGCATAGACAGCATCTCGGCACGCTTTACGGAGTTTGAGCCCGGTGATACGCTCAAGGTTCGGGTAACGGATTTGACTGCCTTCGAACGTCCGTCCGGCATACAGCTACACAACCTCGATGTGTTGATGACTTATGCTTCCACTTTCTGGGAATGGGACGAGCTCGACCTGCGGGTAAACGAAAGCAACGTGCAGGAATACATCCGCTTCGACTATAACCGCTTTGGCAACTTCTCCGATTTTATCGATAGCGTGACAATGACGGCCCGCGTGAAGGACTCACGGTATATTCTCGTGATATTGCCCTCTTTGCCCCACAGATCAAAGACTACGATGAGAATGCCTACATCGCATCGGGGGAGTTTGAAGGTCGTGTAGCGGAGTTCGTGGCGACCAACCTGGATATAAAGTATGGACAGAACACCCACATTGTAGGCACCATGAACGTGGATGGCCTGCCTAACTGGGGTGAGACCTTTGCCAACATCCGCCTGCAGCCTTCTACGCTCAATGCCGATGACATCAAGCAGTTTTTGCCTGCTGATGCCTATACCATCGCCTCACGATTAGGCACAGTGAAGATCGACGGGCGCTTCCTGGGTTTCTACAATGACTTCGTGGCCAATGGCAGTTTTGCTACGGCGCTGGGCAATGTGCAGTCCGACATCAACATGAAGATAAACCGGAGCAACAATGCCTCCTCTTACCGTGGTCGACTCAAAACACAGAATTTCAACATCGGTCGCCTGATAGGCAATGCGGACGTTATCAAAACGATCACCATGGATGGTCGTGTAGTCGGATCCGGCTTTACACTGGAAGACGCCCGCATGGAGATCAACGCAGATATTGCCCAGCTTCACCTGCTTGATTATAACTACCGCAACATCCGCACGGACGGCACTCTGAGCCGCCAGCGTTATGAGGGGCGTTTTGCCATTGCTGACCCGAACCTCGTCTTTACGGCCAATGGTGAAGTGAACCTGGCAAATAACAACCAGGCTTTCAACCTGAGGGCTGATCTGGACAAAGCCGACCTGAAAGCGCTGCGCATTTCAGATAAGTCGGTGATCGTACAGGCCAATGCCGACCTCAATTTCCGCGGCCTCCGGCTTGATGACTTTGAAGGCACCGCTTTTTTGACAGTGCCGCCGTCACTTACGAGGCCAGCGTGTCGCCCTCGACACGATCCGGGTGCAGTCACGTATCGGTGAGGGTATACGGAGTCTCACGCTTCGCTCTACTCCACTGGCCTTGCGGGTGAGCGGTGACTTCGACTACTCTGTGCTGATTGACGACCTGAAGCAGCTGGTGCAGGAGTATCAGCTTAATTTTGAGAGTAACGATGCCGCCACAGCCGCTTATTATAGCCGTAAGCGTTCCTCTAACCGTCCAGAGTACAGTCTTGATTATGACCTATACCTGCGGCGGGTCAATCCGCTTATACACTTATTTGTGCCGGAGCTCACAGTTTCTGACTTTTCAAAGCTGGAGGGTACTTTCCGACATGGCAATACAGTCATCCTGACATCCTATGCACAGATAGACACGATCCTGTATGATGATGTAACGCTATACCAGAATGACATAGAGCTTAGCACTTCCAAGCTGCAAAACAGTCCGGATGTGCTGGCCAGTGCCCAGTTTACCTCCGAAAAGCAGGTACTTCCTTCCGTGGGTGAAACAGAGCGCCTACTGCTGGAAGCGATCTGGAGTGAGCGTACGATCGGCTTTTATACCAACCTGCTGCAACCCGCTTTTAACAACCAGGCAACCGTGGTCGGCGACGTCAATTTCCTTCAGGACCGCCTGCAAGTTGTATTTGGCAGATCCAATATTACCCTTCGCGAGACGCCATGGGCCTTTCAACCGGGCAGCATGGTATACATCAGTGAAAACGGGAAGCGATTTGATTTTGAAGAACTGATATTATCTAACCAGGACCAGATTATTCGGGTAGACGGCGCCATTGGTCAGGACCCAGGTAGTACGCTGGTGGCCAGCATCAAAAATTTTGACCTCCGAAACCTTAACCCGCTCATGCCCGAGCAGATCAGGGGCACACTTAATGCTGAACTAACGGCACAAGACATTTACAACAATGCCCTGCTGAACGCCGGCATGCGTGTCGATTCTTTTTACCTGGACAATGTGCTGATCGGCGACATCCGGGGAAAAGGCGACTGGAACAATGCCCAGCAACAGATGGTGGTGGATGTAGATGTTGAAAGGAACAACAAAAAGGTACTGACTCTGACAGGCAATTATTATCCCCGGGCTGAAGAAGAGCAGCTGGACATGCTGGCCGTACTGGACGAGACCCAGCTCAAGATTGTGGAGCCGATCCTGAAACCGATCATGTCGCAGCTGGAGGGGACCATGGAGGGGCGCATCCGGGTGCTTGGCAGGTTGTCGGCGCCAATCCTGACAGGCTCTGTGATGGTCACTGGCGGACAGTTCCGCTTCGATTACCTTGGTACCACCTACCGCTTCTCCGACCGGGTCTACTTCGGGGCCAACAGCATCAGCTTCCGCAATGCGCAGCTGCGCGACCTTTATGGCAACGTGGGCACTGTGACAGGCGGCATCGCCCACGATGGCTTCCAGAACATGGTGCTCGACCTGAACGCCCGTTTCCGGAACCTGATGATTCTGAACACGACCTACGAGCAGAACGAACTCTATTATGGAACCGCCTTCGGCACCGGTACGGCCAGTGTACTCGGTCCGGTGGACAACCTCAAAATAGACGTGAACGCCCGAAGCGACGCCAACACCCGTATAGTGGTACCACTTGACAATCAGACCGACCTGGCCCGCAAAGACTTTATCCGCTTCGTCAATCGCAACATCAGCGACTCTACCGGTGTAGCAGTGGTCGTGGAAGAACAGAAAGTGGACCTGTCGGGCATCAACATGAATTTTGACCTGGACGTGACCGACGATGCTTATTTTGAGATCATCATCGACCGGCAAACAGGTGACGTGATCCGGGGCTCGGGCAGCGGCCAGATTCAGATGACGATAGACACCCGGGGCGAGTTTAACATGTATGGCAACTTTGAGATCGCGAACGGCGCCTATAATCTTAACCTACTAGAAGGTGTGGTATCACGTGAATTCCGGGTGACGCCTGGTGGTACGCTGTCCTGGAACGGCGACCCGCTGGAAGGCATCATGGACCTGCGTGCCACCTATACTCAAAGCGCATCCTTAGCCGATATTATGACCACCCGGGGCGAAAGCGACTTAACCTCCGCTCCGCAAGGTCGCTACCCGGTAACGGCAATTGTTGATCTGAAAGGCCCTATACTGACTCCCGAAATTCAGCTGGGGCTGGACTTTGAGAGTATGCCAGCCAATGCCCGCCTGCAGCTTGATCCGATTATAGCCGCTATCCGCAACGATGAAAATGAATTGAACAGACAGGTGTTCAGCTTACTTGTACTGCGCAGGCTGGCTCCTATTGGCATGTTTGCCTCTTTTGACAATGCTGGCGTTTCAGCGGTGGGCGGCAGTTTGGGAAGTTTACTCACAGGGCAGCTTAGCGGCCTGCTCAACTCCATAGACAGCAACCTGGAGGTAGATATCGGCCTGGGTGATGTGAGTCAGGATGCGCTCTCCACTTTGCAGCTGCGCCTGAGCTATACCTTCTTTCAGGGGCGCCTGCGGGTAAGCAGCCAGACAGGTATAGGCGCAGCCGCACAGTCCGAGCAGGCTGGT
>NZ_AKIS01000051.1:0-32792 GCF_000277005.1 Pontibacter sp. BAB1700
GCATCACACAGGTAAATACTGTTTTGGGAGAACACCTTATCAGACGCTGCTCGAGACAATTACGTTGGCTAAGGAGAAGATGCTCGACACACTCAGGCAAGATCCTGTCAAACATTTTTTTTCGGAACCAGCCCTTTCACCCGCAGACGAAGGGGTGGTGGAGAAAAAAAATGAGCCCGACGACGCGGGCTCAGGGAACAATACATTAGGGCAGACCACTGTCAGCTAAGCCACAGCTGTCAGACTATATCTTGACTATTACAATTAATGTGAGATACGTATTAAGCGTATTTTCTCAAATCGCTTTCAGTAACACCATATAATTGCAAAGTTTTCTCACGAGAAAATACATTAAGCTTTAGCACCTGCTTCGCTGCTATTACTTTCAACATTAGCTCACCCCCTGGCGAGAGTACAGCTTCATCGAATGCATCTTCTATGTAAACTTTGTTATCCATATTATGATGGTGTGTAGGCAAGATTATAGCATTTAGAGTAAAAAGCTGTGCACCCTCTTCGTACGCGTTACGGCTATCTGTGCCTAATTTGCTGTGCTCTCTCTCAATAAGCTCGTCAAAAGTTTTAATACTCTTATAGTCTGTCATGAATATTTAGCCTTGAACATAACTCAATATGCGGGTTCACCTATCAACACATTAAGAGGGAAGCCGAGCCCTTTATGAAGCTTGCGTATCATATCTAAGGAGAGGCTACGCTTACGGTTAAGCACTTTCGACACATTACCTTTATCTCCGATATATGGTACCAAGTCTTCCTGTTTTAGACCAAGCTCCTCCATCCTTATTTTAATGTACTCGATGGGATCGGGCTCTTCTATAGCATAATGTTCTTCTTCATACTTGTTCACGACCAACGCTAGCATTTCCAGGTGTTCGTGTTCAGGAGTTCCCTCAGGTGCATCCCACAGCATCCTAATTTTCTTTAGAGCTTCCTGATACTCTGCTTCGTTATGAATTAAGTGTATGTTCATGTTTATTGATGACTTTTTCTTTGAATACCTCTTGTTAAAGGTCTTGGATTCTTATCTTACTGTATTCAGCATGTGTACCTACCCATAGCACAAATACCTTTTTTGTTCTGAAACCGACCAAAGCTACTAATCGAAAGTCATTAGCTTTTATGTTAAAAACTACTTTCCCATCTATTACCAATTCTGCCGAGGGAAAATCACTGCGCAAGTCATTTACTGTACCCCATTGTGCTGCCTTGGTGGTTTTAAACCATGCAATAAGATACTGCTTGGCTGCGGCATGCTTTTCGTAATATTCTCTCAGCGTCTTATAACTTATGACATGCATGTTACATTAATATTAAACTACAAATTTACATAAAAGTTGTCTTTACGACAACTTTTATGTAAATAAGGAATTTTATACTCTTCTACGCTAGAATCTAAACAATTAAAATGCTGTAAAATTAGGCAACTAACTACCCTCTCCGCATCAGCATCTTCCGAACCTCAGCGGCAGCAGCTTCGGCCGACCCTTTGGGGCGCTGCTCCCAGTCTTTTGCCATGCTGCTGTGGCGATACTTCTCAGGAGTATGCAGGCGATAGGTATGCAGGTATAGGTATACCATGTAGTACCAACCATTAGAGTAAGCCTCAGGCAACCAGCCAGTATGATGAAAAGAACGATGCAGGAAGAAATTAACCAGCATGTTTTTGGCAGGACTGCCAAAGAGTTTGCCGCTACTAAAGAAGTAGCGTTCTGCCTCATCAAGGTATGCAGGTGCTTCTATACTTGGCTTCTTGATAGTTTCGTAATAGGCATAGCCATCGAAACGGGTGCCGCAGTTCATGATAGCCATTTCAGTTTCGTCGGTGAGTTTGGTGTCCATAGGTATAGTATAGATGTGTAGGGACAGGTCGCGATTTGTCCAAATCGTGCATGGGTTAATCTGGCAGGCCAGTATAAGCTGATGCCTAGTACTCCGCTGTATTAAAATTATCGTTAATCAGCTTCACAAACTCCCTGGCTCGTTTTTTAGCTTCGCCCTTGTAGATATCCAACCAAAAATCCGTGTTGTTCTCAACATTTTCGTAGAAGTACTGCCAGAGGGCCCAATAAGGAGAAACTTTAAATTTCATTTTTATCTGCTCTTCTAACAGGTTATTAATTTCTGGAAGCCTTGTTAGGGTCTTATCTTCACTTCTCCTTATCACACCAAAGAGAAGACCACCACTTTCATAATTGAAGATAATTTGATGGTTTTTCCAATTGGAGGGAGTTAGCCTCTGGTTTTGACTGTCTACCGCTATACCTAACTCCTGCCCTATTTCAACCAACTGCTGGTCGAATTTTTCTCTTAACTCGCGCTTTACGTCCTGCAGCGAATTGGCTACCAGAAACGATAACTCCAGATTGTGGGGGTTGGCTTTGATGTGGTCAACGGCTACTTGCTTTCTGTTTAGGTCGCTCTCTCCTCTGTACATGCTGCTTAGTTTTCTTTCGAAGTCTTTTAAAAAGGCTCTCACTCTGTTGTTCTCGCTTAGCTGACTGAACTCTCCGACGCACTCAATGATGTGCTCTTCGTAGTTAATCAGCTGGAGCCTGCGCTGCTCTATGTAGCTAACTCGCTCGCTTGGGTGCAGGCTGCCGTCGGACAAATCTTTACTTTGCGGGCTCAGGTATAGCAGGCAGTAATTGCCTCCCGATTTCTGCTCCAGGTATAGCAGGTAGTCTTTTACCTGATTGGCTTGGTCTTGTGTGTTATGGCGCACTTTGTTTTCGATGCCGATAACCTGCTCAAAGTCGTTTTTGATGATGGCGATGTCTATTCTGCGGCCTGCGTTGGTGGGCAGTTCGCAAAGCACGCTTATCTTGTCTTCGGTATTAAAGTTAAAAAAGTCCAGGTTAAACTTTTTCAGAAAGTGCCTTAGGTATACGTCGCCTTGCTCGTGCCGCTCGGTTGGGTTCAGGAAGAAAGCCAGAATTTCAGACACTTTATTTTCGTCTGTCTTCCAGAAATCAAATGAATTGAAAGCTGGCGAGAGCTCTTTGCCATAACTTTTACGTACCTCGTCTGCCAGCTTTACTTTGGTGTCTAGTATCGAAAAGTAGTTGCCAAGCTCAAAACTTGTCTTCGTTTGGTTGTCTATCATTTCCATGCGATAGCGCTACAAAATGGAGGAGATTACAAACTTAGGCTTTGCAGGCACTTGCTCCCCCACTGCCGCTACCTCCCGCAACGTCAACTCGCCTTTGAAAGCTTTTTGAAGTAGGGATTGGAAGAGGGTTTCGGATTTATCTATACCTCTAATTGCAGTATGTTTCATTTCCTCTACTTTCTCAACTATACCTGCGTACTTATCCTGTAATGCTTTAGGTGGGATTAGAATTTTTATATCCTGAAGTTCCTGCGCATTTATATTGGCCATACCAACGATGCTTTTACTCATACCTCTCAAGGTATCTTTCCCGTGAAGAGAATTAAGATAACCTGAAATATAATCAGTGTTTGCTCTTTCGTTAGTCCGTACCCTAATAAGATACCCAGCTATAGCCATTTCAGTATCTGAACGGTAAACAGCAGTTTTGCCTACCAGTTCTTTACTATTTGTTCTGTTAAAGAGTAAGTCACCTTTTTTTACCAAATACTTATCTCTCTCTTTGGCTTCAAGATTAATGTACTTTAAATCAGTAAAATCCATTGAGCCAGAATAAGTAAGATTATTCATTCTTAGATAAGGATACTCTCCTTCGAGTTCGGCTGGCTTACTTGTACCATACTTCGCTTCAGTAATAATATCACGTATTGTTCCTCTCTCCCACCCCTTCTCATTCCTCACAGGGTCGCCAAACATATCCAAAAAAACGGACTGCAGGAGCTGGTCGTAGTGCTGGAGGAGCTGGCGGTCTTTCTGGCGCAGGCGGTCGGCTTTGTCCAGCACTTGGGCAATGCGCTTCTGCTCTTCCAGCGGGGGAACATATACTTTGAATGCTTTGAGGTCATTTATGGAAACATTATTGACAAGAGCCAACTTTCCCATCTTTTCTATTTCAGAAAGAACTTTACTTAATTGCCAAAATAGCCAGCGCTCATTAACCTCTTCTTTAGCTTTGATTTTGACAATGCGTTGATTTAGCAGCGCATTTGGTCCTTTCCAAATATCAACTTTTATACTTCCAGACAAGCTTAGAAGCATATCACCTTTATAAATTACATATTTGGAATCGTAATTATTATCCCAATAAACGAATGATGAAGCATTATTTTCTCCAAGATTTTGAATTCTTATGATAGGAATTTCACCTTCGGACTTAAACTTCGATGCACTCCACGCATTTCCTGACAGGAAGTTAGCTACCTCTCCTAAAGTAGAATTTGTTTTCATCCCAGCAGCTCCTCCAATTCTTTCAGTTCCTGTTGTCTTTCTTCGTCCAGTTTTCGGATAGCGGCCAGAATCACCTGCGGGGCGTCGTAGCTAAGCTCCTGGTACACGGCCTCTTTGTAGCGGTTAATGCTTAGGTCGTAGGCGTTGGCCTGTATGTCGGCGAGCGGCACCAGAAAGCTTTGCTCGGTGCGGGTGCGGCTATGCTCGGCATCGCGGTTCTGCCAGCGGGCCAGCAGGTCGGGTATGTTGTTGTTTTCGTGGCGGCTGCCGTCGAGGGGCGTGCGCTTGTCGTCGAGCGAGAAACCATCGGCCTGCATGTCGTAGAACCATACCTTATCGGTACCGCCCGAGTTGGTTTTGGTAAACACCAGCACCGCCGTGCTCACCCCCGCGTAGGGCTTAAACACACCCGACGGCATCGAGATAACAGCCTCCAGCTTCTGGCTTTCTATCAGCTCCTTGCGGAGGGCCTGATGCGCCTTGCTCGAACCGAACAGCACCCCGTCGGGCACAATTACGGCCGCACGTCCGCCCGCCTTGAGCATGCGCAGCATTAGGGCCAGAAAGAGCAGCTCGGTCTTTTTGGTGCTCACCGTTTTGAGCAGGCTCTTCTCCACGGAGTCGTGGTCGAGCGAGCCCTTAAACGGCGGATTGGCCAGAATCAGGGTATAGGCCTCGCTAATGGTGTTGGCCTCGGAGAGCGCATCGCGGTAGTGCAGCTGTGGGTTCTCGATGCCGTGCAGCATCAGGTTCATGGCCCCGATGCGCACCATCGTCGAGTCGAACTCCAGTCCGTTGAACATGCTGTGCTGAAAGTGCTGCCACAGCTCCTGGTTACTCAATATTTCGGGGTGGCGCTGGCGCAGGTACTCCCCTGCTCCCACCAGAAAGCCGCAGCTTCCCGCCGAAGGGTCGCAGATGGTATCGTGCGGGGTGGGCGCCATCATCTCCACCATCATGCTGATGATGTGGCGCGGCGTACGGAACTGACCGTTGGTGCCCGCCGTGGCCACTTTGGAGAGCAGGTACTCGTAGAGGTCGCCTTTGGTGTCGCGGTCGCTCATGTCGATGGCCGAAAGCATGCTCACCACCCGCTCCAGCAGGTTGGCGGTCGGAATCATGTAAGTGGCATCTTTCATCTGCTGGGTAAACACGCTGTCGCTGGCCCCAAAGCTTTTGATGAACGGAAACACCTCCATGCTCATAATGCGGTGCATCTCCTCGGCGTCGATGTCCTTGAAGCGAGTCCAGCGCAAGTGCTGCTGCTCTTCGCTAAAAATCGGGTCCTTCAGCGGCTGCTTCAGCAAGCTTGCCTTTCGCTCCTTAGCCGTGTGCAGCTCGTCTAGCCTGCGGATAAAGAGCAGGTAGGTAATCTGCTCAATTACGGTGAGCGGGTTGGAAATACCGCCCGTCCAGAACGCCTCCCAAATGCGGTCTACTTTATTTTTTAATTCTCCTGTGATCATGTTAAGCAAAAGACGTTTTTTCTGCAGTAGTAGCCTTAGCAGCTTTTTCTACAGATCTATTATAAAAATGGGTTAAAAGTCTATTCTTTTTTGAGCCATGCACATTTTCTTTTGTAGACAGCTCTAAACACTTGGCATATCCTTCTAACATATGCTCTACATCCAATATGTTGTGCCCATTTGCATTGAATCCAAAATACATTTTAGAGTCAGATGCATTTAATCCATCTGTGTCATTAAATAAATTAAACCCTTTCCCTGCCTCAATCCAATAGTAGGTAGTTAAGATTCGTCTATCATGAATCTCGAATCCATCTTCTCTTAATTTTCTTTGGGTTCTTTTATCTAAGACAATTATGGAAAGGTTAAATGTATTATATGCACGTTGATCTTTCAGATAGTATATTAGGTCTTTACGTACTTGTTTAAAGTACTCCCGGTCTTCTACTAACCTCTTTTCTTCATTCACATCATCGCTTAATCCTTTTTCTGTTATGATTGTGATTTGAATTGGAAGTTCATTCTGACAATTAGGGACTAGTTCAATTAGCAATTGCATTAAATTATAATATATGCCTTGGTTTTTTTTATCGCACAGTATGTATTTGTCAACGATGACTATTGAATTTAGTGGATGACCAATCGCGCCAAGTTTACTCCAATTGTCAAATCGTAATTCATTTTTAAAAGTGTCTTTCGATGTTATAAAGTATCTCCCAATTTCTTCATCAGAAAAATTATTGCGGCTGCTCCAGCTTTCAGCTAATGATTTAGGTGAAAAAAAATAGTACCCGAACTTGTTTTCTAGCTCAGTACATCTAGCTTTACTTTCATCGACAAAAAAGATTTTCAAAGAACTGCCTTGACTATAGAAGTTTACATCATCAAGTTTTAATAATAAATCTGGTATAGAGTAATAGGTTATAGGCTCATCGAAGAGTTGATTGGCTAAACCGTTACTTTTAATGTGCTCGGAAAGTTCACCAAATGATGCATAATTCCCAATTAGCATGATTCTGGAACCTAGGCTTCTAATAAATTTCAAAAAGTTATTAAAGCCTGACTTCTGCCCTTCAAGATCATATTTAAATCCATCTAGGAAGTTTCTATCAAGATACACCTCCATGTATTAATTCATGTTAAGGTGAGAGTTCTTGAGCCTCATTAGCTCGATTTTCCAGTTAGTAGCTTCATCTAAAAAGCCTGGCCCAAATTCATTCGTCAACCGACCGTCAGCTTCTATGTTTATTTTCTTAGTGTAATTGTATGCATCAGTCGGCAAATTACCGTCCAAATAGTATATAACTGTGTCTTTTGGCTGTAATGCTTCTTTAGGTTCTGCAGTTAAAACTTGAAGCTTACGTATAAAATATTCGCTGTGCGTCTCTATTAGTAGCGTCACATCAAAGTTTATTGCAACATCTAGAAAAAAATCAGCTAATAAAGATTGTAGTCTTGGGTGAAGATTTGATTCTGGCTCTTCTATCAATAGAATTGGCCCATTGGGGTAATTAATTTTCTTTTGACTTTGATCAACTACGCCTGATTTCACATAATGATAATGGCCTTTCATAGTGAAATTAGTAGCTATGTTTAGAAGTAATGGAAGAAACTGGGTTACACCATAACCTAAATCAGCAATATTTACTGGTCGATCATCCTTAGTAATTCTTACAGCAGTAACCACACCTTCTGTCCTAACTATTGCAAGCTCTGTACCTATTCCAAACTTCTTTATCCATTTATTCACAAATGCAATACCAGGTTCTCTTTTGTCGCCAGATACGATTGGATTTAGGCTTTGACCAAGCTTGAGAAGCAACTCATTAAAAGAAGTACCTTGACTTTGATTAGTGTATAATCTTTGTTGATTAGCTCTGATTGCTTCAATGTAATTGATTTCACCAATGCCTGAGTTAAGATTATTTATGACTGCTAATAGCTCTTTCTTGACAAGGTCGATGAAACTCTTAAACCCTTCAGTTAGGAAAGATTTTAACTCAAAATTTGCCATTAGATTATTAATTTCATCTTTCTCTAACTGTTCTAAGCCTAATCCTGCTGCTTCTTCAATCCTGTCTATAAAAGGATTAAATGAAGCATCCAGACTAGCAAGTTTCCTTAGCAGATCGTTTGAGTAATGACCAAATGTATCAGATTCATTTTCTAAGATTTCACTGGTATAACCATCTTCATAAGGATCATTATCATTAGAGAAAAAGTCAAGCACTGTTTCAGACAATAATTGGGAAACTATTTGAATCTTATCATTAGTGAAAGATGAAAGTGTTATGCTAAGTTTATCTTGATCAATTATTTTAAAATCATAATCACTAAAATATTGAAGATCAATCTCAGGTTTATTTGATGGAACTTTTCTTTATTATATCACCTAAGATTTTAAAACTTGGTAGTGGATTGTTCTGCCATTCGTCATAAGCCAATTTAAATCTTGGCATTATATCATTTTCTAATTTATTGAATAGAAAACGTATTTCAAGAGATGCACTTTTTTTACTTGCACTTAGTAACTTTGTATTACTATTAATGTCTCGAATATAGTAACCAACAAGTTTTCCACCTTCCCTGTTTGAAGCAGATGGTCCGAACTGTAACACATACTGATAGTTATCAAAGAACGCACCTTTCGCTTCGAATTTAAAAGCAAACTCCATTACATCTCTACCAGAATCAAAAGTCAATGCATTCGCGTAAGTCCCAAGCTTATGGAGATGTCCGGAAAAATCAAGATCATTCAAACTTGCGTTATTGTCATTCAAAAGTAACAGTCCCTTAAACACACTGCTCTTACCCGAGCTATTAGTCCCTGTAAAAATTGTAATGGGAGCTAAATCAAAAAAAGTAGGCTTGCTGAATACTCTAAAGTTAGAAAAGCCTATACCTGTAATTTGAGTCATAAGATGATAATTTGTAAAATCGATGCTTGCTGCTATACCTGAAGTACTTGCTAAATATAACGAATTAATAAGTAGGTATAGCCCTTGTTACACCTGTGCTTCCAAAGCTTTTTGCTAAGCCCCTGAAAGGCAATCGAAAATATATTCTGTACTATACCTTCCCTATCATGTCAAGCGCTGTGCCAACAGCAATAACAGATATAGCACAGTTCTTTGAGGGCTAAGACATGTCAATACCAGATGCATATCTATCAAAAAATGACAGTTAAAGTTATGCGTAGGGATAGTCGCTATGCTCTCAAATCTCCCACTCCGCATACACCATAAACGGAGTTGGATTGAGCGCATGCACCAAGCCATCAGGCACACGTACCGTGAACAAATAGAAGTTAAGGTCAGTGTAAATGCGCTTGTCGCGCTTGAAGATGATGTGTTGCGAGAGCTCAGCTTTGCCTTGCTTTTTCTGGAGCGTGAAACCGTTTACAGCATACGACAATCGCCAGTCTTCCTGCTGCTTCAGCCAAACGGTTCGACTCTCCCCTACCCTCATGGTGTTCAGTTGCTTGGTGATGACGGGCGATGTTTTGAGGTAATCCGCCTCCAGGTATAAGTTTTTACCCTGCCATAGAGGTACTGCTCCAGAATATCAGCTGCCTCGGGGTAAGCTAAGCCACCCACGTAAATCATGCTGTTGTAAAACACCTGGCATTGCAGCTTGTCAAAGGTAGTCAGCTTCCCGCTTTGCAGGCGGTTGTTTATACCTGCCACATGCAGGCTAAGCCCTTTCCCTATTATATCGCCAAACAGAGCCAGCAAGAGAACAAATACAGCAAGAACTAAGAGGGTTCGTTTCAGAAATTTCAAGTGTTAGTTAGCGTTATAGAGCAACTCCTGCTACAAGTAAAGGAGATTCTTTCAGGTTAGCAATCAATTTTCAAAAACCAGCACTTCGTAATAAGTACCCGTTACCGGCGACAGGTATAGCAGGTGTTGTACCTGGTCCATGTAGTGTGCCTCGTAGAGCATGGTGGCGTCAAAAATATGCTCGGCGTCCTCAGGCGGCAAGGCGTATAGGGGGTCAATTTCAAACTCCCCACGCTCGTCGTACGTCACCAGGCTATTGGCGTGGCACCAGGCCATGTAAATGAGCACTCTGGCCAGCCAATCGTATGTTTTGTTATTCGTGAGCTTGTCAATATGCAGGTGGAGCTTCTGGCGAATGGTTAGAGGTATGGCGTCATAGTCGTAGTGCTTGTACGAGGGCAATCCTTCGTCGGCATCGCTATCTTCCTCTTCTTCCTGGTCGTCTTCGTAGGCACCTGTATAGAGATTAAGGTCAGTACCCTCCTTGTCGAACGCCTCCAGGAAATTAGCTTCGTCTATACGCTCGTCGTAATGCGTCATATATCTGAACTCGTGCAGCTTGCCCGGGTTTGGCTCACCATACTCGCCCTGGTACAGACAGCGCTGTTTGATGGTATAGGCGCCAGTTCGGGGTTTGTCCCTTTATAGGCCCGAAGTCCTTTGTTCCGGTCTATAACGACGATCCCTTCCGGTCCTTGTAAGTATAGCTTGTCCTTCTGCCAGAACAGATAATTGCAGCTTTCGAGATAAGCAGTATGCTTTTCGAAGTAGCCGTAATCTGATAGAATGCGGGGCTTTGTCGTTTTGTTTTTACGGTCTGGTTCGGCTCGCTTAAAGTAAGGTATGGTGGCAGACAGCACCGGCTCGTGCACCACCTGTTGGGCACTCAGCGAAAAAACACCAAACACCTTTTCCTGCCGGAAACCAACCAGGTCCTCCGTGATGCGCCAGAGGCGGTTGTTGTTGCAGGGTAGTACTTCCTGACCGTTTACCTGTAGTCCGAAGAAAAATCCGTTAGTTGTTATCTGATACAAAAGAGTTATAGTGTTTAGGGATTTGAGAGTTCTGGAATCTAGAAAAATTTTGATAGCAGCTTCATGCCGAAGGTGTTGTTGATGGTGCCATCGCCACAGCAATAGGTGCAGGTATGCGTGGAGCGGGTGCGCATGCAGTTGCAAGTGGAGCTTTTAATGATGATCATTTTCCACTCGGCCTCTTCTTTTCCTGTTAGCTCCAAACGTTTACCTTTTAAGTCGATAGCATAGTACTGCTCCAATTGGTCAACCACTACAAAACGCCCTTCCTTATAGCTGAATATGTGCAGGAATGAGGGTTCCAGAAAGGTCCCCGCCGCGTTGCTGTGGATGCCGTATAGATCGCGCACGGTGTCGTAAGTTTTGTAGAAGGTACTGTTGCCCACGGTATGCAGCACCTCGTTTACAAGTATTATTATCATAGTCAGATTTGTTAACGTGAGAAATGGCTTATGCCACCCAGCTTTGAGGCGACATGATGCGACGGGCTGCTGGCAGACTTTCCCAGTCTATACCCGCCGCCGCTCGGGCAATCTGCTCCACGATGGCGATGTCCACATACTCATTTCTGGAGTGCTCATGCCAAACGCCTGCCGAAAGGTTAGTGCACTCCGATATAACATCCTCAAAAATGGCCGTATCGGTAAACACGCCGTAGGGGTCCGCTTGGTAGAGCATGCCCTGGTCCGCAAATTGGCCTGCAAGCGCCTCCGCAAAACTGTCGCTGGCCGTGCGCTCACAGCGCTGGTGGGTGATAATAGAGCCTATCTCTCTGCGGTCGAAAGCCACGGCACGTTTGAATTGTTTGAAAAAAGCGGGGTCTTGTTCCAAAGCCCAGCGGCTGCCCAGGCAACCACGCTCCTCGCCTGCAAAAAAGTAATAAGTACCCGGCACCCCCTGGCAAATCAGGTAGAGCAGGATGGTGACGCCCGCCTTGTTGTCACCGCCGAGTATAGTGCTGCCATCCGTACGTATGATGTTACGGGCAACTATATGGTTCACTTTTTCACGGGTATAGGAGGCGGTGTCCAGGTGCGACGTGAACAGTGTTTCGGACTCCCCAACTCGCAGGAAGTAGTTGCCGAAATCGTCTTTCTGCACCCCTGCAGGCAGGTAGGGCTCCAGTCGGCTCTCGTACTCATAGGGCACCGTGTACTGGGTCAGGTTCAGGAAAGTGTTTTTAAAATCAAACGTACAGTTTTCGCGCATAGGCAGCTTATAGGGTTATGGTTGAACAAAAATTTACAAGGCAAAGCAGGTCCTGCGCTGCTCCAGTAGAGCAGTGGAACATATTCAGAGGACCCAGAAAAATTATATAAGCGTCGCACAGAGGCAAGCAGGTGCCCGTTCGCTAAAACTATAGTTTAGCGCAGTGCGACAGGGAAAAGCAAGGTAAATTAGGCATCAGGCAAGGCGAAGCACACCTGCGACGCTTTCTAAATTTGATAATACAAAGATACAGCAACGTAAACAGATTTTAGTTTTTCTACAAGCTTGTAATTAAGAAGTCCCTGAGCTTAGTAGAAGCGACTACAGAGTCGGTCTACATCGTGCATAAACGCTGTAATGCGTTGAATCGTCTCCATCTCGAGCGCCTTGTCGAAATCAGCCAGCTTCAGATCGAACTCCACCTCAGCGACACTGTTACTGATCTGTGGGCGCATGTAGGCCTCAAACCCATAGTTATCTGCTAGCTGATTGAGCTTAGCTACCTCCTCTTTCACAAGATCAGCTACATAGACTGCGGAGCCACTCAATGCGGAACGGCGGCGCTCGTCGTGAGTAAGTTCTATTTGCAGCACAGCTCCTACACGCACCACAGGGCGATACATACTATCCTGCAGCAGACTGTAGGTGATGTGAGTGTGCTCCTTCCTCTGTATACCTGAAACTGTTGCCAGCAAGTAGTAGAAGTCTTCGCGCAGCGTAAGCAAGCGGTAACTCGGCCGATGATTAAATGGCCCGTTCGATTTCAGCTCCTCCACTACCTGCTCTATAGGTACAGCCAGCGCTGTTTTTGGAAACATTTGTCGAAAGCGACTTAGGAAACGTAGCATGTGTCCCGTACGGAGCCCCTCAGGCTTTTCGCGTACCAATTGCTTTTGGGTGCGTGCGTACCCTGCAAAACTAAAAACAGCACCACTGAGCGGGCTCCCGGCGGCACGCAGCAAAATAATGTCGCTATCCGGCCACTGCTTCTGGAAGTTTTCCCATATCATCAGGTAGCTACCCAGGTGACCGTCGTATATGCTCGTAGCGTCGCCACCTACCCTGTACTTTCTCCCATCGCGCATCTTAGGGAAAGTTACCCGGCTAAACCGGTAGGGAGCGTGCCCCATAATCTCCAGCTTATTCTCAAGAATAAGGTCATAGTTGTTTACTAAAGTGCTTAAAGCGCTCATAGCTGTTCAGTTAAAAAATGAAACAAAAAGTAAAATAGAAAAGCTATGGGCGATAAACGCTTACAGCTTTTTTTCGGCAGAAGCCGCGCATTGTAATGGGCACCGTTGGAGCTAAAACCCGGTTGCCGTGCCTAAAGACACTCTGAATGCTTATTATGAAATGATAACTGCTTCGTTAAACAGATGGTATTGAATCATGGTGCAAATATAGTAAATTTATATATATTAAGCAAATAATTACACGAATGATTCCCCTCTTTGCCGTGCACAGCTTAGGAAGGACCGTCTTGAAGAAGATATAGTTCTGTAGTTAAGGCTTTATCTCAATGGGGGTACCAACCGGAACGGCCCGGTACAGTTCCTCCATCTCGTCGTTGGTCACAGCCATACAGCCGGCAGTCCAATCTAAGAGGCGATGCATACGCCCAATGAAAGGCATTTTGTTGGGCAAACCGTGTATTTTAATATCTCCTCCAACGGGTTTGCCTAAGCGGGCGGCCTCGCGCCGGTTGGCGGCATTAGGATACGATACCCCCAGGTTTTTGTAGTATGCGCTGTTCAGGTTTTTGTCGTTAATCGTATAGCGCCCCTCGGGTGTTTTGTTGTCCCCCTCGTACTGCTTGTCCCCAACCGGGGTTTTGCCTAATGAAATGCTGTAACTTTTAACCAGCTCACCTTTGCTATACGCCTCCAGCTTGCGCTCTGACTTATGCACCACTAAGTGGTCTATTTTAATGCCTTCAGGTAAAGACCGCTCTGACACCAGGAGGTGAACATAGTAAGTACTAAAAACCAGAATAAGTAAAAAATATAGTTTCCTCCACTTTTTGTATGTTGATGCTATACCCATTGCAGCTTAATACCATTCAGATGTATCTGGAAGTTTACGATATTCCCAAACTTTTTTACCAATTATCTCTAAAGCCTTAGAAAATTCAGGCTTATCACCATTTGCCTCAAAATCAGGGCTATCGCTATACGTAAATGTTTCCATTTCCAACACTGCAGTACAAAATAAGCGGGCTTGGATCTCTAAAACGCGACACCGCAGATGGGGGAGTTTGAGGTGAAACTCGATCGTACTGAATCGCTCATCTCGCTCATGAGGCAGCAATATAATATTGATATTATCTGATTCCAGATTTTGCTTTAGGAAGTCGAATAGGGGTTGATCAAAAGTGTAGGGCAAAACAGTTTGCCGTTCTGTTTCAGGAAATGTTTCCAGGGCAGCGGCTATCGTATACAAAAATGAAAGAAGACTCTTTTTATCAGCATCCTCCCCAAATTTAATTCTTTCCTCCAAACAGCTTATTTCCTGCTCGATTTCATGCACTAAATTCCTATAGGTAAATAAATACGACCATAAGGAAAAACCAGGGATATTAGCTTGTACTTCACCATATCGCCAATCTTCAGTTATTTGCAAAAAATACCCTGCAGGGAAAAGCAGGTTGTTTAGCTTATTTAGGAGTTGTTGCTGCGTCATGAATGTATGTGAATACTACACAAAGTTCGTTTGAAGATTATTATGATCTCAGTGCCTACAGGCTTGCATTTTCAGCAGCTGCCATTAGGCTAATGCATCTACGTCTGGACAGTACTTCCCTAAAATGTAATCTTTCACATCATTATCATACGTCACCAATTTGGCGTTTACTCTTATTCCCTTAACCACTTTTTTAGTGCTGGGCATGGTATCCGTGTGTGGCAAGGTATCAATGTAGTATTCGACAGCTTCCGCGTCACCCAACTGCTTTTTGAATTCCTTTCGGATATTGGTTAGTTCTGTAAATGGCCCCTTTTTCTTTTCGTCCTTAAAAACGAAAGAGTTTACCACGTTGTCGACATTGAGCATCCTCTTATTTTCAAAGGCATCGTCAATTTCCTCGTCGCCTGCGTACGCCTGTTTATTTTTGGCAGTTCGGCTATATAAGTTTGAGTAAAGGTATTTTAGTTTTTCATAATAGTCAGGTTTCTCCAAATCTGACAAAGCAACGCCATTAGGGTGGATTAAGAAAAACAAGTATAGCGTTGCGCGTTTTGGGTTGAGCTTGACGTGTTTGTTTATATCCGGGAAACTAACCGTAATGCCCTGCGAGCGCCCAGTGCTGCGTGAAATATGGATTCTGCGATGCCTCAAAACAAATTCATACTTTTGTTTAAAGAGCATTTCGTAGCGCATTTTCTCAAACAGCGGAAACGCCTGCAGCAAGTACTCCTGACTAACGCCAGCCGCTATCATGCCATTGATGCATTTCATGCAGATGTCGGCTGTGCGGAACTTGAAAATAACCTCTTCTTTGTTTCTGCAATAGTCCCCAATACAACCTTCGGCTTTGTCATGTAAGCTGCGCCTTGCATACATGGTTTTGCAGTAAAGCTTATGCAATACCTGCGTCATAACTGTAAATGTGATGGGGTAGATAGCGCTGCAATCTAGGTACTCGCCCCACTCACTAGTTTTAATAAATACATTTAGGGCGTCGTCCTGAAAAGCTGCTAAGTGCTGTAAACTATTACTTTCAGGTGTAAGCAATATCACAAAATCTTTTGATGGTATTGTCCAGCGTTCCCGATAGGCATCGCAATGGTTAAAGAAATAGCTAAAGGAATGTCCTAGAAAATGCTCTCTCCTAGCGGTCAGCTTTCCTTTTTGGTTCACAGACATTCTTTCTCCTACATGTTCGCCAGAGCTCAAGGCTAACGCAGCACTGGCAAGGTTATCTTTGGTTCTAATAAAAGAAATAAGCCCAGGAGTTGCCTGCAGCAACTTCATTACCTGCTCATACTGCTCCACAGGGAAGTCAGTATCTCGGATTATATGTACGTTCATAAGTTTGCTTTCAAATGCCTATACAATATATTCAATTTCAACAATATTTTTAAGGTATATACAGGGATCTTGAATGGAGGGGGCACATTATTTATAAGAAAAAACCATTTGCACATCAATTACAAGCTTGCAAACTCAGAATTATGCGCTTGTATATGAGCTATTTTGCATAGCAGAGCCAGAAACGCTGGTTCGTTCTTTCACTTCAATTCTTTATATGCGCAGAACCCCTTATGCAACATCCGAATTAGACGAAAAGTCATTGGCAGCCATGCTGCGTGAGCGACTCAAAACTGGCAAAAGCCTGGTGTACTTTGCCTCTGGTCGCAGAGTCCGCAAAGAGTATTACTCCCTTCCCTACAACCACATTGTGCTGGTTGACTATAACTTCCGCTCAACCTTTGCCGTGCGCGGTAAGGTCATTATTGTCGGTATGACGGCGCTGCAGGCTACGGCGGTATTTCAGGCTGCTGGCGTAAAGTTCGATGCTTTTGTGTGTATAAACGAGGGGTTGAGCGAGGGCGGTGGCTATTACGCCATCAACGGAAACTGGAGTATGGGCACTATTCTACCTATCCTCAAAGACACCTACCTGCACATAGCCTGCCCCACCTACTATGGTCGCAGCCGCTGGCGCGATCAAATGTTTAACCTACCGCAACAAGCCGAATTGCTCGATGCAACAGACCCTGCATACATGAACCCAACTGTGTTCTCAGACTACAGCCGCTATGGAGAAGCTGCTTGTGTGTGGCGCGTGACGAAGGAGCCTGGAAAGGCAGTGTCTTTCAAAGTGGGCAACCGCACGCTCACGTTGCAGCGCAAAAACATTTGGGACGACTACGACATGCTGGACACCCTGATGGTACGCTGCTCGCCGAGCGAAGAAAGGCAACTACAGCTGATGGCACCAAAAGCGAAGCCCCTGTACCGTCCGCGGCATTACAGCAGAGAGGCGCAGGATGCCAATTTTGAGGCGATGCTGCATTACTGCAACCTGCACCGAATCGAAAAGCTGGGGCTCACGCCGTGGTTGGGTGGCAACTATACACGATTCCTGAATTACCTGCAAGCGCATCAGGACCGATTTCCTTACCCGCAGTCGCTATACCTGTACCACCTGCACCGCAACGATTACAGGGAGCTGTATAAGCTGGCGGATGGAACTGAAACACAAACTGTTTAGGCATAAACTGACTATACCTGCATGAAGCACATCCTATACCTGCACGGTTATAACGGCTCGCTCACGACAGCCAAAAGAGCTATACTGGAGCGCTACGGTAACGTGGCAGCTCCTGCCATAGCCTACGATAAGCCAGACTACTTTAAGAAATTGATCGACCTTGCCAACACCGCCGATGTCATCATCGGTTCCAGCTTTGGCGGGCACACAGCCCATTTGCTTTCCTTGCTATATGATAAACCCGCGCTGCTTTTCAACCCAGCTTTCGTCACTAAATCACCTGTTCCTGATTTGAATGGTTTAGCTATACCAGTTTACAAAAGTAGTCACACCTTTATTGTTTTAGGTAAGCAGGATCATGTGATTTTGTATAATGATAATTTGGAATTTGTGTCTGGGAAATTGAATGTCGCTGATGTTCGTATTGTGAAAGTCGATGGATTGGGGCATCGTATACCTGAGGAGGTATTTGAGGAACAGGTGGTGGAGTTTTGGGAAGACTGTAGCGTCTTCCCACTTACTTGCAAAGGTATAGCGTATTATATTAGTGCTAAATCCACCAACATTTTTTCAAGTGGTTCATCATCTTGCCCTTTAATCCAGTGATTGGATAAATAGTAATTGTGATTAGGCAAAGATCTAGCATAATAACGGTCTTTACCTAAGTGGTCTTTTCTCCCTTCCTGCTCGGGTCGTAATATCTTAGCTCCATACATAATCCTAAACCTAGAGGCATCGGAATTTACATACGCTAACACTTTTTGAAACAGCACAGGATCCTCATCTATAGCATTAAATATATGCTGAGCAGCTTTGCCTATTTTATAGTTCCCTTTAGTGAACCTCCCGAATACGGCTTGAATACTGCGATCACTTTCGTTACTTCGTTTTGCCTCTGGTCCTCTGACCACAGTATCATGATCTAATAAATCTTTTCTGTACAAGTCATCTAATACAGAATCAAGTAAGTTTAAGTTATTTCTTTCAACTGGTATTTTGTTGCCTTTATCCTCCCCTAATACTGTAATGTAGTGCCCAACAGTAGGCGACCTTTCTAAATTAAATTTCCACTTACCATTCCTATCTAATGGGATTCTCGGCAAGTACATATCTAATCTCTTTTGATTGTCAAGAAGCTTCGTATCTGTGATAACCTTCGGATTTGGCTTTCGGGTGTTGACGATGTACGTTCCCTGTAGTGATCCTTCCTTACATAAAAGCACCAATAGCGCCCTCTTATATTGTGGCTTGCTACTCACCTTTTCCTGCAGCATGTTGAAACCACTACCAGTTAAATCAAACCAAACAGAGTTCAGTTTATTTTCTGACTCAACGAATCGGATAATAAGCTGATAATCGGGCTGATTATCAGCCGTTACCGTGTGATACGTTTTTCCTTTCTTCTTAACTAATTTTGTTCCTTTGCTAACATTGCCTATATGGGCTACAAAATCTTCTATACTGTTAATCATGCTATGTCTTTGTTATCAATTTTAATCAACATTTAATTATACAACCCATTCATTAGCTTCTCCATTATCGCGATCCTCCTATCCAACAACGCTTTCACAATAGGCATATCAGCGGGGGCGAATTCATAGTCACCAAATTCGTAAATATCAACCCACCTCACTTGGTCGTGATCAGTAGAGGTAATATGCTCCTGCTTAGTGTGAGCAGCGTAGGCTACTAAGCGGACCTGGTTTTCGCCCTCGCCAAAAACAGACTCCCCAATGTATGCCCCAACGGCTACCTCCAGGTCCAGTTCCTCTTTTAACTCGCGGACCAGACAGGCTTCGTGGGTTTCGCCAGCTTCTAGTTTGCCACCTGGGAATTCCCAAAAACCTGCCAGGCTTTTACCAGGTGCTCTCCTGGCAATCAGGTACATACCGCTACGCTGAATTATCCCAGCCACTACTTCTATCATGCTTATTATTTTTTGAGTTAGTATTGCTTACAGGCTGTGTTACAGCATTAAGTACTGGGCGGTACATTAACTGTTCAACCATCCTATACCTGCAGCTCTGCTCCTTCTTTTATCAGAAAAGCTTTTACTTCGGGGGAGGTGATAATAGCGCCATACATAGAGGTAAAGGCAAACTCATTTTTATCCATTTCATCATCTTCATTCTCGATCAAGTTGATGTCAGCTCCAGAAAAGTTTACCTCATCCATAATGGCATGGGAGAAATCAGAATAAGCCATAGAGCAACCTGACAGATCTGCACCGGTTAGGTTTGCTTCTATAAAAGAAGACATCAAAATTTTGGTGTAGCGCATTTCTGAACCTTTAAGGTTCGCTTTGCTAAGGTCACAGCCTTCAAAATTAGCATCTACCAAGCAAGCACCCTGTAAATTTGTACCTCTCAAGTCTACCCCTACAAATCTTACACCCTTCAAGATAGCACCACTTAAGTTTGCCCTTTCAGGCTAACGCGGGCGAACGTTGAGCCACTTAGGTTTAAACCTGACATATTCAGTCCGCTCAGATCCACGTCTGACTCATTTAATACTAAGGGCTCATTGGATGTGCGCACATCTGCTAGCTGGCGACAAATAAAATCTCTTTTCATAAGGCAAGGGGATTATATGGTAGAATCACAGACACGCGGGAACACATCGCATCCCAAAAAGGACACGGGTGAACGCAAAGCGCCCTTATGGCACTTTCACTCTTTTTAACCAATAAATAAAAGGGAATTGTACTGCAAAAGTAAGCAAAAAAACTATATAATCAAAATCATATATTAGTGGAGTATAGGGGAAACCACTATATATTAATCTACATAGCCCATTAGCGTTTCGCCGGCGGCTATAGCCGTGAGCAAGGGGTCTCTTTTAATGAAAGGGCTGACCTCTACTTGTGGTTCATACGCCATAGTGTGGCCCAGCAATATATTGGCACTCAACACCAGGTCAGCAGTATGCAGCGAGAGCACCGAATCGTAGGCGTTGGTACGGTAGCCTCCGAAAAGCGACATGGCAACAGGTAAGTGGTACCCCAGCTCCTCTTCCACTTCCAACACCCACTTGTAGAAAATCTCAGCAGCCAGTAACCAGTACTCGGTGTTCACACTGCCTCCCAAGTCGTCATACACATGCGAGTCTGCTCCATGGCACCACACAACATAATGTATTTCCTTTGCAAGTATCTTCTCCTTGAGCAATACCAAATTGCGGTACAAGTCAGCCAGATAACCATCATTGGTGCCTCTCAGGTTTACATTGGCATAAGCAGGTATAGCTTTGTCCAAATCAGGGACAAAGCTGCGGCTGTCCTCAATAGAGTTGCCAAAGTGGTGGTCCAGGTCCAGGTACGCCCCGGAAACCCCCAACTCGCGGTAAAGTTTCACTGAGGCAATCACCTGTCCGCTAAAGGTACAGAAACCGGAACCACGTTCTGGCTTGGCATGATGAAAGCCACTAGTGGGACTAAAGGTTAGCGCCTCCGGATGCTCAACGGCATATTTGATAGCATGGTATAAACTGGCGTTGGTATACCTGACAGAGTTCACCAGATTCTCACTCCATGTAAGGCAATTAGTAGTTGCCAAGGGCGTAACACCTGCAAAGAAGGCATCCACATACTCTTCTGTGTGAGCTATGTAAAACTCTTCTTTATCAAAAGGTACAAACTCCTGCACATTGAAGCAGGGCATCAAGCCTTCTTCCTTCAACTTAGCGAGTAACAGTGCTGGCTTATTGGGGCTGCGGGTATACAGGTCTTCCCCGTTGCGGGCATCCACCTGCTCTGGCATGTAAAATGTCACGATCTGTTTATGGCGCATGGCTATACTTATTTAAGGTTGAACTGCAACTGATGATGTACTTTATCGGGCATGGCAGCTTCTTCGTGCTGCACATGCAGTATGCACCACTCTATGCTTATGAGTATAGCCATAAAGTATTTTGATGATTCGGTCTGGCGCTACATAAAGCATCGGCTCGTAGCTCAGGTTTTCGTCGGGGAGTAAAACATACGGGTAAGGGACAAAAGGCAGGGATTGTTGCATAGGCGGATGTGGTTGGTATAAGGCAAAGATACATGCCTATACCTACCACAAATGCCACTTTGCAAGCTTGTAATTATTTGCCCGACGATTAATTATCCGAAAAACAAGCTGCTATAAGGGTGACACGAATACCATCCTCCAGCTTGTCGTCAATACTATGGCCAAAGATCACCTCAGCCTGTTGGCCTGCCTTGTCTTGGATGTATTCCGTTATGTCGGTCAGTTCTTCCATTTCAAGCTCAGCTGTTGCACCTGAAGTAATTGATAGCAGGATGCGGCCCGCACCGGCTATATCTGAGTGAGTGAGCAGCGTAAAGTCTGTAGCTTGCTGAACCGCGACCATCGCCCTGTTCTGTCCTTTAGCAGTAGCTGTTCCCACCAAGCTTTGTCAGCCTTCTCCAGCACGGTGCGCACATCGTCTACATCCACGTTTACTTCCGCATCCAGTGTCACGACCTCGGCAATAGCTCTCAGAGCATTTGCAATATATTCGCTGGCTCTAGCAGTAATAGTTTCCAATTTCCTATTTACAGTGCGCAGCTTATCATAGGCTAGCACAAAAGTCGCATCAGTGTGCTGTTTTATGGCGGCAAGCGGTAAGTAGGTGTCTTTGGTTTTGTCAGAATCTACATCTTCCATTGTTACAAAACCAATGGTAAGAATACCCTCGGCTTTTGCCATTCCGGCCAAAGAAGCTAGCTTGTCAGCTTCTGCGCTTTCATCCAAACTGCCTACAACAAACACAATTTCTGGATGTTCGCTCAGTAAATGATCCATTACCGTCTGCATGTTGTTCGGGGCAGATGCGTCAGAAGAAGCCAGTAAAACGTTTCTTAAGGACTGTGCTTGCAGATACTCTACCGTGCAGTTCCCTATTTCGCCTATACCTATCAAGGCTATATTTTTCTTTTTGATTGCTGTCATAGAACTATGTTCACTAATATATTTAAGTCCAATATAGCAGAATTAAGATAGATATTAACTAAAAGAGGGCCTCAATAGAAGGGCAAAACAAAAAAAGCACCTACCTCTTTCCGAGATAAGTGCTTGATTTTGAGTGGGCCCACCTGGAATCGAACCAGGCACCTACTGATTATGAGTCAGTTGCTCTAACCGAATGAGCTATAGGCCCGTTCCCTTAAAAGAATGTGCTTCCTTTGATTTGGGAGTGCAATTCTACATATTTGTAGGGACAATTTCAAATACCAGACCAAAATATTTTCGTGGACCTGACTACTGTTAAAAACATCATCTTCGACCTCGGCGGGGTCATCATCAACATAGATTACCATAAAAGCATACGCGAGCTAGAGCAGTACTGCACCGCGGGCCATACCATAGAGTATAGCCAACGCGCACAGTCTCACCTGTTTGACCTCTTCGAGACCGGCAACAGCAGCCCCGAAGAGTTTCGCCAGCACCTGCGCGAAGCCTACCACCTCGACGCTACCGACGAGCAGATCGACGAGGCCTGGAACGCCATGCTGCTCGATATTCCGGCCGAACGCATTGAGCTGCTCCGTGAGCTGGGCAAGCAATACCGCATCTTCCTGCTGAGCAATACCAACGCCATCCACCTGAAGCGCTTCAACGAGATGGTGGCCTACAGCTTTACCATGCCGAGCCTCGACTCGCTTTTTGAGCAGGCCTATTACTCACACCTAATCGGGCAGCGCAAGCCCGACGCCATCGTGTTTGAGCAGATACTGGAGCAGAACGGCCTGCAGCGCGAAGAGACGCTCTTTATCGACGACAGCATTCAGCACATCGAGAGTGCCCGAAAAGTGGGTCTGCAGACGCTCTTCCTGGAGCCGCCGCTCACCATCAACCAGGTGTTCAAGGATGCGGTTTCCTAAGGGCAAAACAGGTATAGCCTGCACCTGCTGCTCTTTGTACTCACCCTGATCACGACGACCATTGCCGGGGCCGAATGGCGTTTCGGCAAGTTGTTCTTCTGGGGAGCTGAGGGCTTTTCGTGGACGGGTACATTTACCTGGACCGAACTGGCAGCCGGGCTATACTTCTCTATACCTTTTCTGGGCGTGCTCACGGTGCATGAGTTCGGGCACTACTTCACTGCCAAACATTACCGTGCCAATGTTACGCTGCCTTATTATATCCCGCTGTGGTTTGGCATCACGTCCACCATTGGCACCATGGGCGCTTTCATCCGGATCAGGAGCCGCATCTTCTCCCGACAGCAGTTCTTCGACATAGGTATAGCCGGTCCGTTGGCGGGCTTTGTGGTAGCCATTCCGCTGCTATGGTATGGCTTTACGCACCTGCCCGACCCGGATTTTATCTTCACTATTCATCCGGAGTACCAGCAGTTTGGGCAGGATTATGCCCGGTACGTATACCAGGGCGAGGGCAATTTCTCACTGGGCAAGAACCTGCTTTTCCTGTTCTTTGAAAGGTATGTGGCAGACCCGGTGCTGGTGCCCAATGCCTATGAAGTGATCCATTACCCGCTGCTCTTTGCAGGTTACCTGGCACTGTTCTTCACGGCCCTCAACCTGCTGCCCATCGGTCAGCTGGACGGCGGACACGTGCTCTACGGCCTGATCGGGTACAGACGCTTCAACCAACTCTCCCCGATTTTCTTCAGTTTTTTTATTCTGTATGCCGGTATGGGCATGATCTCGCCGCACCGCGAACCGCTCTGGGACGATAGCCTGCTGGTGGTACTGGCGCCCTTTGTGTTCTTTGCCTTCCGGGGCATTCTGCACGATAACCGCCACGGCCTGCTTGCTGCGCTGGGGATGCTGCTGGCGCAGTATAGCCTGGCCGAGACCTTCCCGGAGCTGGCAGGCTACATCTGGGCATGGCCGCTGTATGTGCTGTACCTTTTCTTCGTGCTGGAGCCTGCCACCCCAAAGCTGAGCTTTACAGCCTACCTGGTGCTGATCGTAGTAGTGGTACAGGTGCTGATTGCCTGGCTATACCCAACTGCCGACGGCTACAGCGGCTGGCTGGTTTTCGGCCTCCTGCTCTCAAGGCTGATGGGCATCTTCCATCCTTCTTGTCCGAATGAGGCGCCGATCACGACCGGACGCAAGGTGTTGGGGGTACTGGCCTTTGTGATCTTTTTGCTATGCTTCAGTCCGACGCCGTTTGTGATTGAGTAGTCAGAATCTTCACATAGGGCCCCTACCCCAAGGATTTTCAGGATTTTTGGATTGACAGGATTCTCACTAACGATTAACACACCCCTGCCCCTCTCGAGAGGGGAATTGAGAACGATTGTCATCCCCCTGCCCCCTTCGAAGGGGGACTTTCTATTACTGCCTCTTCACAGGTATGCGCGCTGTAATTTCGGTACACACCACTGGCAGGTATAGCAAGACTAACTTGCCCCTTGAGCTATGAAACAGACAGCGTAAGCTAGGTGCGCTTTACGACACTCCACTGTTCGAGCGTTCAGCGAGTGGGGGTAGGGGCCCTCTATTTGGAGGGTCTTGATTTTTTTGCTTACTGGGGGTAGGGGCCCTCGATTTTTTCATCAAGGAAAAAAGTGAGGCCCGCCCGGCCAGGGCAAGCTATGAAACAGCACTGGTTGTTATACCTTCAACAGCCGTTACGCCAGTTGCAAACTGGCCCAATATGCAACCACAAGTTACGCTAACGCTAAACTTGCGGTATACTGAACAAGAGCGGTGCAAATAACATCTAATAGAAAAAGGGGCCAGAGGCCCCTCTATAGTAGTCACGAGCGCGGACGCTCGCGCCATATCCAAAAATCAAATTATCCCTGGTAGCCAGTAATCCCGCCAAGCAGGTTGCGAACCTGCTTGAAGCCCTGCTGCTGCAAAAAGGCTTTGGCAGATGCTGAACGCATACCGGACTTGCAGTGTACGATTACCTCCAGGTCTTTATAATCCTCTATATCATCCAGGCGCTGCGGTAAAGCACCGAGCGGGATGTTCTGTGCACCTTCAATTTTGGATTCCTGATGTTCCCAGTCCTCGCGAACATCGATGATAACGGGCGTTTCGCCCTTGGCCAATCGTTCCTTGAGTTCCTCGGCCGTAATGTCTGTTGTGATCATAAGTTTATTAGGATGCGTTTGGTAGTAAATGTATGATGGTCGGTTTCAATTCGGATAGTATATAAGCCCGGCGAAAGCTTCGGGAGGCGTACCGGTTCCTGCCATACCGTTGCTTTATGACGCAAAATCTCCCTTCCGGTTACATCGTACATCGAAAAAGAGCGGTAAGGTCCGGAGAAATGTAAAATGCCGTTGCTGGGGTTCGGGTATACCTGCAGGTCAGCGTCACGTGCCTCCTCCTCCAGACCCAGTGCCTGACCAGCCATCACAGGGCGTAGCATCACAGCACCTGCATTGACGCTGTCCCGCTGCCAGCCACCTACCACGGTATTGTAAAACAAGCGGCCTGTGGCACCGGCATTGCGGTCAAAGCCAATATTCAGGTAGAGAGTTGCAGGCTGACTGAAGCCGACATAAAAGGTGCCCTCCACCGGAACCGGCTGGCTCAGTTCTATTTCATAAAAGGTGTTGAGTCCCTCGTTCTGTTGCACCGGAAAGGATTGCTCGTGGAGGGTGCGGCCCGGTCGACCGTTGTCGTCAGCCCAGATGCGGAAGACAATAGACACATTGTTGTGCCGCACACCCACCTGCGGAAAATGCACCCGGAAAGCACGTACCTGGTCTGCTGTTGCCAGTTCAAAGCGCTGCGCCACCTGGGTATTTCCATAGGTATAGAGACTGCTGTAACCGGCCTCGGCTGTGCCATCGTCCAGGGCGAAGTAGTCACTGAAGGTGGTGCGCTGCAGGGTGCTGTCGTTGGCGCGCTGCCGGGCGTTCTGTTCTTTGGTATCGAGCCAGAAACCATGCTGCAGCACAAAGCCCTCCGGATTGAGGTTGAGGTTGCTGATGCGCGGTGTGGCCGTGATCTGGCGTTGCCGGGCCTGCCCGGGTATAAGGCTTCTTCGCGCAGGAAGGTATCGGCTGGCGTAACACCTACCTGCTGTATAAAAGCACGCCAGGCAATCGCTCCCGGCAGGTCACCGAGGTTGTTCAGACTGGCAGAAATCTCGTCGCGCAGGTATAGCCCGGGATTAGCCAGGAACTGACGGGCAGGTACCGCGCTGTAGTCCATGAGCGGCGATACGCTTTCGCTGATGCCGATGTCGCGGGTCGTGTTTTGGCCCCGGCGGCGGTTGCGGTCCAGCTCTACGTAGTCGAGGTTCCAGATGTCGCGGATGGAATTGCGGGTGCCCTCTGTTCGGAAGCGGAACTGAAACTCGTCGTGCATAAAGCGCTGCTCCCTTATAGCCACCCAGGCCTGGGCAAACTCCGTTACCTGGCCAGGGGCGGTCTGTTGCCATACCTGTGTCCAAGTGCCATTGCTTTCTTTAAACTCCAGCCGCAGCAGACGCGGGTTGTTATTATTCCGCTCCGGCGCACTCCCCTGCCCACCCGACTGCCAGTAAAAGCTCAGGTATACCGAGTCGGCTGGCGTGAGCCTGCTAACCGGATAGGCTGCGAAGTGAGGGTATCGGTTGGTCCGCCAATGTTGCTGCCGTAGGGGTTGCCCTGTGCATTGAGCCCATCAAACGTAGCTACGTTGCGGGTAAGCGGTCGTAGGGCAAAGCGGTTGTTCACGTAAGTCCCGCCGTTGATCCAGTAGGCCGGATCGGGCGTGGTGGTAGCACCGGAAAAATCGTCGAAAAAAGGCAGGGATAGGTGATTGCTCTCTGTTCGGAGTTGGTATGGGTTTCCGGCAGGTATACGCTGCGGATCCTGTTGCAAGGGCATCAGGACTCCCTGAGCCGAGACTAAAGAGCCACAGCAGAGCAGTACTAGCGTAAACAGAAACTGTCTTATACCCATACCTTTGTCATATAAAATGCGCCCGCCACGGTTAGTAGCGGGCGCATCTGTTAGTCTATACCTTGCACTGGCTCTTCGCCAGCGACCCAAAGGTCCACCAGCTCGCCTGTTCTGATCATGGCTTTCACATCAGCGATCGGACGCTGACGAATGATGGTGCCATCTGGCTTGCCGCTGCCTGACACATAAATGATGTTGCCCAGCTGTAACTTCTGGCCAACCAGCAGCACCGAAGCTTCGTCGAGCGGCATACCTACCACGTCCGGCACCTCAAATTCAGTGTTACCAAGGCCATCACCTACGTGCAGGTCTACCACTGCACCCTTTGGTACCTGGTCACCCGGCTGCACCTCTTTGCCGTTCACGAACTGCTTCAGCACAGCACCATGCTGCAGGTCAGGCACGTTCGTGATCTTGCCACGACGCAGGTTGTAGCTCTTCAAGATAAGCTCCGCATTTTTCACCGATCCGTCGATCAGCTTCGGCATCTTGATCATCGGCGGATTTTTCATGTTGATGCTGATATAGATCTTGCGGTTCTCCTTTACTTTGGAGCCCGGTGCAGGATCTTGTGTCAGGATCTCGAAAGGCTTGTACTCCGGATGATAACTCGAGTCGTTTACGAAATAGCGCAGGTTCTGTTCTTCCAGAAACGCCTCAGCATCCGGCAACTGCATACCTGTGATCTTCGGCACCGAAATCGTCTCGCCATGGTTCGTAGCCGACGGTAGGTATAGGTAGAAGAATCCGAAGATCAACCCGGCCACAATCACTCCCATCAAGGCCAGGTGTACCAGCACCCCCACAAATGAATTCGTCTTTAACATTTAATTAATTATTGATTGTTCGCCCTTTGGGGGCTTTTTAATTTTTGAATTAGTGATTGAGTGAATGAGTGAATTGTATCAAATGCATTTTACTCGCTATATCACAGCACTCTGGCATTACTGTCATTTCGAACAAGGTGAGAAATCTGGATAACTTCATGGTTTCCACGATAACTCAGATTTCTCATTGCATTCGAAATGACAGGTATAGGTTTAACTGGCTAACTTCAAATGTTCCTCGACTTATACCCCTGCAGTTCTTTCACCCGCTCGTTTCTTTCTACTCCAAACGTCAGGATGCGGTCGATGAACTCGTAAGGCTTGTAGCCGTTGATGGCGGTCTGGTGGAAGATACAGGTCGCCGGGGTCATACCTGGCAGGGAGTTCACCTCAATGATGATGGTCTCCACCTCGTCGTTTTCCAGCACGCGCACAAAGGCGTCGATACGGGCATAGCCTTCGATGTTCAGGATCTGGGCTACGCGCTTCAGGTCTTCCTTCACTTTGTCAGAGATTTTCTGACGGCGCTCCGGGTCCTGTGCATAGCGGGCCGGCGTAATGTTCTGCCCCTCCCCTGCCAAAAACTTCTCTTCCAGCGACAATACCTCACCTTCAGCCAGAGCTTCGGAAGCTTCAAACACCTCGTACGCAACCGTACCGTCTGGTGCATAAGTGGTTAGCAGGCCACCGGTAATTTCCAGGAAGTGCTTTGCGCCGTTCTTGCTGATGAGTGTTTCTACCAGGAAGCCTTGCTTATTCGGGAATTCCTCCTTGAAGCCCAGCGACAGCGTTCTGGCGCATTCCGTATCCAGCTCTTCCATCTCCCGGAAGATCAGGGTCGTGAAAGCGTCTAGTTCTGCGCGGTTCTTGATCTTTTTCACAGCCGAGCTACAGCCATCGTCCGCTGGCTTGGCGATGAACGGATAGCGGAACTCATTCTCGAGGCTCTGGTAGAAGGCCTCTTTGTCTTTCAACCAATCCTCTTTCCAGGCCATGCGGTGATGCGCTACCGGCACGCCGTGCTTGGCAAGGATTTCGTTGGTGTCGTATTTGTTGATCGTGATCTGCGAAGAGCTGATGCCGGACCCGTTGTAAGGTATAGCCAGTTTCTCGAGTTCCTGCTGAAGGGCTCCATCCTCGCCCGGACGACCGTGCAAGGCGATGAACACCGCATCGACCATGTTCTGCAACTGGCTGTAAGTGATGCGCTGCGGCTCGTCGAGACTCTTACCGGTATACTTGCGGGTGATGCTTTCGGCCTCGCTGATAATTTCCTGCAGCACCGGATGCGGTTTGCCGCCGTGCTCAAAATGCTGGATCTTCTCTTTGATATCGTCGGCATTGTCCTTCAGCATGATGTTGATCGGAATACTGTACAGACGATGCTCCTCGTTGCTACCTGTCAGGAAGATCGGCAGCGGCTCGTATTTGGTAGACGAAGAAAGCTTTTCGTAAATGTTACGACCGCTCTCCACCGAAATGTGTCTTTCAGAGGAATAACCACCCATGATCACCCCCACCCGGATCTTGTCGTGGCGGTGGGCGTTCTCCTCACGGATGGCATTGTCGAGCTGGCTTAACAGTCTCGTCAACGTCACGGTGTCCTTACCTGACTTCAGGCGCTCGGCCACCGACGTACGGATGATGTAGGTCAGGAACTGCGAAGGGTTTAAGCCGATCTCAGCCGCCTGGTGGAAGAAGAACGACGACGGCAGCATACCTGACGTCGTGTTCGGGTCGTTCAGGAAGATATTGCCTTCCTCAGTGATGAAGCCGTCGAGACGGGCATACACGTTGAAGCCCAGATTGACAAACAGCTTGCTGCAGGCCTTGCGGATCTCCTGAATCTGCTCACTAGGCAAATTGATCGGTGTGATCTTGCGGGCCAGACCCGGCAGGTACTTGGAGCGGTAGTCGAACACCTCGCTGCCCTTCACAATCTCGGTCGGCGGCAAAGCGATTGGCGCACCAGTCTCGTCCTGCACCACGATACATGAGAACTCACGTCCGTTGATGAAAGCCTCTACCAACACCTGCTGCTCATGCTCCACACTTGTCAGCACGATGGTTTCAGTGTCAGTAGTAGCAAAGGTATGGTTGATATGGTTCAATAGCTCTTCCGGGTGGTACAGGATGGTGCCTTCTTCGAGCACAACCGGCATGCCAATGCCTTCGCGGATATCCACGAGTTGCTTCATGCTGGCCACCTGCTTCTCCTCGCCCAGCGCCTGCCATTGCGCTTTGTAAATGTTCTTGGTAAAGAAACTACGGTCCATGCCCTGCTCGAACAGCTCGTAGTTGTGCTCCTTCACAATGGAAACGCCAATAGACGAACCCTGATGCGGCGCCTTCAGTACCAATGGCAGACCAAGGTCAGCTACCAGCGACTCGAACAGCTGCTTGCGGTTGTTAACATCCTTCCACTCCGCATACTGCACCTTGCGGTAGTCCGGCGTCGGGAAGCCATGCTGCTTGAGCATTTCTTTTTGTGCGGCTTTGTCTATACCTATGGAAGATGGCAGTATACCTGATCCGGAGTACGGAATATGGTACCACTCGAGCAATCCCTGAATGCTGCCATCCTCACCATAAGGTCCATGCAGCGCCAGGAAAGCGAAGTCGAAGTGGTTCTTGAACTCGTGCGGCAACAGGCGCTTGCCGGCTTTGGCGATGATGCGGTCCTGCTCCTCGATGCTCAGTTCGCCCAGCGACTCCAGGTAGATCTGCAGTCCGTGCTCACTCTCCGGCAGGGCCTCCACCGGCGGGTAGAAGTCACGGATGGTGCCTTTGTAGATGTACTGCCAGTCCAGCAAAATGAAGTTACCGAGGCTGTCGGCAAACACCGGAACGGCCTCAAATAGGGCTTTGTCTAAATTGTCGTACACGGTACGGCCGCCTGCGAAAGAGATCTCACGCTCACGGGACGGTCCGCCAAATATTATTCCTACTCTCATGGTATGCAAAGGTAACAAATACACTCAGTATTTTAAGGGGCAAAAGATACAGGATGCAATTGGAAATACATAGCGAAATCGGGATTTATGATGCCCGGTATAGGTATAACGGTGGAGATGGGGTGGAAATTCAATGTTTAACCAAGGGAGGAGTAGTTTGACTTGCTGCCGGCTGGGAGTATCGTGGCGCGAGTTGCCTATCGCAATATGTTATGGCGCGAGCGTTCTCGCTCGTGACTTGCTATGGTAGGGCCTCTGGCCCAGTATAACTGCTCTTTCTAGCGTAGCGGCGGTTGTTGCAGGTATAGCAACCGGTGCTGTTTCATAGCTTGCCCTGGCCGGGCGGGCCTTATGCCTACCGCCAACACCCCTCTGGCTCCCCTCAAGGGAGAACTTGGCTATTGCTATGTCTAATGGTGGTGCCATGAACTGACCATATAATGTAGAACTTAACAGCCCTGCCTTCTAAGGGGGCAGGGGGATGACAATCGTTCTCAATTCCCCTGTTATTGACAAGCAAGGGTCAAGAGCCCTCTATTCGCGAGAAATCTAAAAATAGTCCGCTGTTCTCAAAGAATGAAGATCTCTCCATTCTGTCGAGATGACAGTGAAGAATCGTTATTCCTTGAGTTGAAAGCATCTGTGGCTAGGGGTGGTTGGGCCCGGTATCTGTGAAAATCCTGTTAATCCTAAAATCCTGAAAATCATGATTCAGACAAATACCCTTTTCACTATATTTGTACACCCAATTGCGCATACCGGAAACAAAAACTCCGTAAAAACGAAAAACGAGTAAGACTAACGAAAAAGACAAATCATGAGAACTGTAGACGCGTATAACTTTGCCGGCAAGAAGGCGCTTGTCCGGGTGGACTTTAATGTTCCGCTGGATGCTGACTACCGCATTACCGATGACACCCGTATCCGTGCGGCCGTGCCGACTATCCAGAAAATATTGAACGATGGCGGTGCTGTCATCCTGATGTCGCACCTGGGCCGCCCGAAAGCCGGACCGGAAGAGAAATACTCCCTGCGTCACCTCGTGGATCGTCTTTCACAGGAATTCAACACTACTGTTAAGTTTGCTACTGACTGCATAGGCCCTGAGGCGGCACAACTGGCACAAGACCTGCAGCCAGGTGAAATCCTGTTGCTCGAGAACCTTCGTTTCCACAAGGCTGAGGAAAAAGGTGATCCGGAATTTGCACAACAACTGGCCAGTATAGGTGATGTTTATGTGAATGATGCCTTTGGTACCGCACACCGAGAGCACGCTTCTACAGCCGTGATCGCCCGCTATTTCCCGAACGACAAGGTAATGGGTTACGTGATGCATGCTGAACTCGACAATGCCCGCCGCGTGATGGACAATGCCGAACGTCCTTATACCGCTATTATGGGTGGTGCCAAAATATCTGACAAAATTCTGATCATCGAGAAGCTGATGGACCGCGTGGACAACCTGCTGATCGGTGGTGGCATGAGCTATACCTTCGTGAAGGCTGATGGCGGACAGATCGGTTCATCGCTGGTGGAGGAAGATAAAGTAGAACTTGCTGCACGCCTCATCGCGATGGCCAAAGAAAAAGGTGTGAACCTGATGATCCCTGTTGACTCCATCATCGCCGATGAGTTCAGCAACGACGCCAACGTGGACACCTCCCTAAGCCACCATATCAAGCCGATGTGGATGGGCCTTGACATCGGACCAAACGCCCGCGAAATGTATGCTGATGTGATTCGCAACTCGAAAACGATCTTGTGGAATGGCCCGATGGGAGTGTTCGAGATGTCAAACTTCTCAGTAGGAACTGAAGCCGTGGCTGAAGCAGTGGTAGATGCAACCCGCCGTGGTGCTTACTCGCTGATCGGTGGTGGTGACTCTGCCGCTGCTGTAAACCAGCTGGGCTATGCCGACCGCGTGTCTTACGTGTCGACTGGTGGCGGTGCGCTGCTGGAGTACATGGAAGGCAAGACCCTGCCAGGTGTGGCCGCCATTGAGCGTGACGACTATTAATCTAATAAAACTAACGCACTAATTAAAACCGTCTCCTGACACCCTCGCTCGCGTCTCGCGAGCGAGG
>NZ_AKIS01000052.1:0-4354 GCF_000277005.1 Pontibacter sp. BAB1700
TTCGTTGCCGTATACGAGCGCCTCCGGGGGTGCATACCAGGCCTGGTAGGTCTGCTCCTGGCCCGAGAAAGTCACAAACTTCACTGTCGTCTTATCGCCATAGTAACCACCCGAGAAATACATGGATTTCAGGTCAGAGAAAGCACGGTCGATGTAGCCATCCGACTTGATGCGTGACAGTCGACCGTCGAAGGCGAATTTGCCATTGATCAGACCGGTGCCGAAACGCACATTGTTCTTCCAGGTGTTGAAAGATCCGTAGCTGTTGTCGGTTTCGGCATAAGCCTCGCGGCGCACTTTCTGGGTCTGGATGTTGATGCTGGCTCCGAAGGCGCCTGCACCGTTGGTAGACGTACCCACACCTCGCTGCACCTGCATGTCTTCCACAGAGGAGGCAAAATCCGGCATGTTCACAAAGAAGGTACCGTGGCTTTCGGAGTCGTTAACAGGTATACCATTCACAGTCACGTTGATACGCGTGATATCAGAGCCACGAATGCGAATACCGGTATACCCCACGCGCGCCGGCGTCAGAGTTTACCACAACGGAGGGCACTTGCTCCAACAGGTATGGAAGATCCTGACCGAAGTTGCGCTCCGCTATCTCTTCGCGTGTTACATTCGTAAAAGTAGTGCCTGTTCGCTCATTAGCTCGTGTAGACGACACGAGCACTTCGCCGGTGCTCACGCTGGCAGGCTGCAGCGCCATGTTCACGCTTGTGTCAACAATCAGCCTGATTAGTCTGCTGGCTTTGTTGTAGCCCAGATAAGAAACCTGCAGGTTATACTCGCCTTCCGGCAGATTTTGAAATTGATAACGGCCATCCTGGCCAGATACGGTGACATGGTTGCTGCCAGCCAGTACGACGGTGGCTCCCGCCAGCGCTTCGTTTTTGGCAGCATCGGTTACGTAGCCGCTCAGTTGATACTGAGCAAGCAACTGCAATGGCAACAGTATAACTGCCATCACAATCAGTAATTTTTTCATTGGTGTGTAAGAAATGAATAAGTTGAAACATACAGACCTGCCTGGGGCCGGCAGCCTGCTACATTGTTTCCCCGCGTTTTTCCCTTCGCCGGCATTACCCGGATCAGGTTCAATGGGTATGATCTCAGCCCGTTGTTATAAGGCACCCCTAAACTGCTGTAAAGGTATGGCTGATTTTCTGTGAAAACAAAACGGACCAGGGCAATTTGTGGCTAACCCACTGTATCAAGTAGTTAAGTACAATTTTATTTTATCAAAAGCCGATAACCACATGCGGGCAAACTACGTTGAAAACAATACAAGGCACATTTTCAAGCACCCGCTCACACCAAGTAGGATTTGCCAGGAAAATAGGCCGGCTGAACCAATTTTAGAGTTTAAGAAGAAATGTGATGATGATCAGCTTACTGTATACTTTAGCACTGCTAACGATACTGGCATATTACGCTTTCGCGCCACGCAAAAAGTTCAGGGGATCTTCCTCTACTGATAACGACGATGATGGAGGCGAGCCACTTGGCGACGATCTGCCAGATCTGGACCTGCCACCCGGCATATCATTGCCCATCAATGATTATGAACCGCAATATGACCTGAGACGCATCAAGGTTCCCAAGTTTCCGGAGCCTTCCCTGCAATGAAACACTGTGAAACCAAAAAGTCCCCTGCTCGATCATTCGGCAGGGGACTTTTTGGTTTAGCGGTATAAGAGAACGCTACAGTACTTCCATAGTAAAGGTGCGCTCAAACACATGCTTGGGGCTAAGTAGGTTGATACCCTCCTTTTTCTCGAGTTCGCCGGACTCTCCGTCGCGTCCTGCTATACCGCACCAGGGCTCAATGCACACATACGGCGACGGTCCCGGTTTTGCCCAGATGCCCAGGTATGGGAAGCCCTCAAAGGTCATTTCGATGCGGCGCTGGTTCGTGCGGCTGCCCAATGACAATTTCTCTGAATTCAGGTTTTTGAATACCAGCGCGTCCTTTTCAAAATAGCTTCGCTTTAAAGGCAGCACCCGGTCATGCTCCAACACTTTTTGTGTGTCGCCACTTTGCAGGCCTTCATTGGTGAGCAGGTAACGGTGCAGGGTTTCTTCCTTCTCAAATTCGATGAAGTAGTCCTCGTATTTCTCTCCTCCATAAAACGGAACATTGAAGCCCGGATGACCTCCAATGGAGAAATACATCCCTTTCTTGTCGCGGTTGAACACCTGATAAGTAACTGACAATTTGTTTTTCTCGAGCTTATAGGCAATCAGGAGCCTGAACTTAAAGGGGTATACCTGGTAAGTTTCTTCATCGTCTTTGAGCTCAAACACCAGTTTGTCGTCTTCCTGCTCTATCAGCGTAAATTCCTTGTGCCTTGCAAAACCATGTCGCTTCAGGGCAAAAATCTCGTCTTCGTAGGTATAAGTGCCTTCGGGCAGCTCGCCCACAATCGGGAAAAGGTTAGGTGCATGGCTTGCCCATATCGCCGGGTCGGCCTGCCAGATAAATTCCAGCTGCTCATCCAACTTGATGAAGTGCTGCAACTCGGCGCCTTTGCTCTCGACGCCCACCTTAAAGTTATAATTCTGTAAATAATATAGCATGGCCAGGTATAGGTTTAGGTATGTTGCCGGAGCAATGCATCGACACGTCCGATCGCCTTTTCGAGACGGTCTTCATGCTGTCCGCTAATCTCCAGATAGGGCATTCCAAGCGCTTCCAACTCCCGCTTATACCAATCATAAAAGAACTGGCGCAAATGCGGATGCTCCCGTTGCGGATCAGGCTCCCACGGCAAATCAACGCCCATCAGCAGGTAAAGGTTGTAGTCCTGCTGCTTTAGTTTCTGCAGCACCCAGTTGGGGCACTGCCCGAAGGCATGCTCGCTCCAAATCTTGATCACCAGCAGATCAGTGTCAGCGAATAAAATGCGACTAGCCTCTTGCTGTAGTTGGTTTTCCAGCGCCATCTGTCCTTTGGCAATTTCCTCGAGGTCCTGCAAGGTATAGGGCCTATCCAGGTCTTCGATGTAGGTGCGTGCATACTCGGGTACCCACACCGTATTGTAGTGCGCGGCCAACTGCTGCGACAGCGTAGATTTACCCGTAGACTCAGGCCCTGTGATGGCGACTTTTAGCATAGGGCAAAGGTATAGCAAAAAAAGCTGCCGCCAATAGGTAGACCCTACTGACGGCAGCTCTGGTGCACTCGGTTAAAGTTAGTGTACCTTAGTCGCAATGGTTATCGCTGATCCAATCACCAATTTTGCCAGCAGCGGCTTTTACGGATTTGTTGCTTGGCATATTAGCTATGTTTTGCGGTGTTAGTTTTACCTGAGCTCTGAGGTATGTTTCGATGGTTTGCACGGCAACTGCTAACTCAGCTGGCATTTCAAACTCGTCGTTGCAGGCTTCGTTTAGATATAGAGCTCCTAGTTGAAGAAACGCTGCTTTAGCATCAGCAATACCTCCCTTGGCGTTTGATGAACGGAAGATAGCACGCCCCTCTGCCTCAGTGTAGTACTTACCACCGATATTTACTTTTTCTACACACCACGCATGCGGGCTGGCGAAGAAGTAGCCTTGTGACAGGGCGCAGTTTCTTGGGGGCTCTTCGGTGCAGTAGTCGTCATAGGTTCCGATATTGCTGGTAAAGCACATTTCGCCTTGCTGCTTACCTGTTTTAACCAATATGTTGGCTTCCTGCAGCTTTATACCTTTGTATGGGTCTGCAAATGTGAAATATACTGTACCTGAGCCGGCTTTCAGCAGCTCACCTAAGGCATCGCTCAAATCCAGCTTCAGTAGATTTTGATCTACTACGCCCGGTGAGGTACAGCTGCCATCTGAGTAGCCCAGCGTGATGCCGTTGCCAGGAGTAAAAGTTTGATTCCCAACTTTAATACTCGCTGTTGCGATATAGCTTGCCGATAGCGGCACCATGTTTCCGTCGCAGTCGGTAAGTTTAATATCGAGGTGGCTTAGCCCTGCACCTTGCACACCTGCCCCTGGACCAGCGATGGTAAAGGACCATACACCATTGCCTTCTTTTGTCAATAGGCCTACTGTATAGCCGCCAATTTGCACATTGTTGGCTAGGCTGCCGCTAAGAGAGGCTGTTGGGTTTACATCATCGCTTTCTTTGGAACAAGCAACCGCCACAAACGCTAGCAAGAAAAACAGGAACGCGTGCTTAAATACTTTTTTCATAAATTTTAAGGGTTATAGTTAGTAATGGTTTTAGTGTATAGCAACTAGTAGACGAGTCAAGCTTAGCAGTCGGAAGAATTGAAATTTAACCTGATCCTCTCCTGTCATCATTCGCAAGGATTTGTACGAAAGTGCAATTATTATATATTATATATTTAATATTATTTTG
>NZ_AKIS01000053.1:0-18675 GCF_000277005.1 Pontibacter sp. BAB1700
TGCGGCGCCAGCGAAACGCCTCTACTGATCGCCATCCAGAACCTCACCGGCAAGGCTATACCTGCGGTGGACCAGCACCCATACCCGCTCACAGCGCAGGATTTTATGGAAGCAGCGGCATCTTCGTCAGCCAAAAATGACAAGCGCAAAGGTTCAGGCAAAAGAGGCAAAGGAAAACGGGGGAGGAGGTAAGCTTAGAACTCACAGTGTCTTCCAGACCTGTGAGTGTCAGAAGAGCTGCTGCAGAAACTCACGTGCTATAACACGAGTGGGCAAAAGCCAGGTGAGAACGCAAGATAAGTGCTGTTAGAGGGTAGGTGGAGCTATGAGCCTGAACACAAAACGGCTATCGGAGATACCGATAGCCGTTTTATCCTTTAAGACAGGTATGTTATATCCTACCGCTGCAACTGCTCCCGGTTTTCGCGGTTATCCCGATTTCGTTTACGTTCCTTCTTTTTATCTTTCTTACGGCCAATGGCACCACCGGCCACTGTGCCGGCCGCACCGCCAATTACGGCACCTGATGTGCCACCTACTGCAGCGCCTGTAGCTGCACCAGCCGTGCCGCCTATCACGGCGCCTTTCTTTTTACTGCTCCAGTTATCGGAACCAGCACAACTACCTAGTAGAAATGCTGATAATATGGCAAATGAAAATATTCTCATGTGTTTCATAACTAGTTGAATTTAAGCGAGTATTATACGCTTTTTATTGAGTCATTGTTTGTTGTGTGCACAAAATCAGTGCAATTTCAGATTGTCATAGCGGTGCAATTCTGCTAAGATGGAAAGAGGAGTGATGGTATTTGAAAGAAATTTCAGCGATTAGTCTGCACAAAAGCGGCGTCTGTGCAGTATATTGGTCTGAGCAATTTCTATCTCTGATTTTCCATGACCGACATAGCCATCACGCCCTGTACACTTGCCGACCTGACCGAATTGCGGGACATAGCCGTAGAAGCTTACAACGACCACTATACTTACCTCTGGCACGACGGAGGCGCCTGGTATGTGGAGCGCTGCTTTACAGAGGAGGCCCTGCGCGATGACATGGCCGATCCCAATGCCGCCTATTTCCTTATCCATTACAAGGACGAACCGGTTGGGTTTATGAAGTTCAACAAAGACAAGGCACTGGAAGGTTACACGGATGCCGAATGCCTTGAGCTCGAACGGCTATACCTGGTAGATCGTGCCTCCGGTATAGGCATAGGTAAGTGGGCGGTGGATTTTGCAGTGCAGTATGCGCTGGAAAGCAATAAGAGCGTAATCTGGCTCAAAGCCATGGACAGCAGTCGCTCTGTTGACTTCTATGAACAGAACGGTTTTGTGAGATGGGGCACCGACGAGCTCGACTTTGAGCAGATGAAGGAAATATACCGCGGCATGGTCGTGATGAAAAGAGATATTGCCTGAAGTGATTCTCTTTATACCTTTGAGTTCGACAAAGCCGCTCCACCACATGAAGCTTCGCCTCTTATTTGCCTTCTGCTTATTCACACTCGTAGCCTGCAACCAAAAAGAGGAAGAGCAGTACGAGCGGATCGATCAGGAAGTCGCAGTATCTGACCCAAACAGCTGGGTGAAAGCCGACCTGCAGTGCGAGGAGATCCAAAGCGCTGACGAGGACAACCCACTGGCGGTGGTATACCTGAGCCAGGTGGAGATGCAGCACGTGCTTGACACGGTGTATACCTGCTCCGTCATCGCTCCGCAGATGTATACCTCATTCGGGGTGCCGCGCCAGGCGCTGTCAGCCTGTGGCGGCTGGTGGGCCGGACGAGGCAACTTCTACTATACACTGCATGAAGGTGACAGCATCACGGTCATGCATGCCCAACCCGTGCAAAGCGACACTGTGGACTTCCAGTACAGCTTGCTGCGCCGCTTGCCTGTTTCACACACTACTGCCGACCTAGTCGAAGATACTTACATGCCTTAAGCAGCTTGCTGCACGGCATGTTGCTTCGTTCGGCTCACCAGATACACCCCGGCAAAGATCAGGAGCGCGTAGAATGCCTTTTCCAGCGTGAATACGTCTTTCCCCACCGCAACCGCGATTAAGATAGCCATGACCGGCTGCAGGTAAATGTAGGCGCCTACGAGCGAGGGGTTGGCGTAGCGTAGCGCCCAGGTATTGAGCAGGTAAGCGATGATGGTAACGGCAAACACCATGAACAGAATAGCCAGCCAGATCGACATTGGAAAAGCGCTGTAGTCAGGACTAAGCAACTGCTGCCAGCCGAACGGAATCACCAGCACGGCTCCCACGGTGAAAATGCGGCTCACAATCGTGATGGCCTGGTACCGCTGCATGAGTGGCTTCACCAGCACCAGGTATAGGCCAAAGGAAGTAGCGTTCAGAATGATAAGCAGGTCACCCCACATGTTGCCTGTAGCCTGCTCTCCACGGGAGGTATAGATGAGCAGAAAAGCACCCGCACAGGCCAGGGCTATACCTGAAACCTTGCGCCTCCCGATACGCTCCCGCAGCAGCAGGGCCGAAAACACAAGCACCACCACCGGCACGATCACCATCAGAAGCGCCGCATTGATAGGAGCGGTAAGGTTCAAACCTGCGAAGAAGCACAGCTGGTTCACGGCCACACCTGTCACGCCACAGAGGATCACGCGGATATTATCGGCACGTCCCACAATTTTCTCTTTCACCACCAGCCGGGCAAATATGCCAAAGAACAGCGCCGCCGAAACCACCCGGATCAGAATCAGACCGAAAGGGCCGACATATTCCGGCATCACCTCTTTGGCGATGCTGTAATTACTACCATAGATCAGTGCCACCAGAAAAAGCGAGGCATGCACCTGTACCTGTTTATTCATGCTGCAAAATTACGTGCTTATTCGGTTTGTACCGTATAAGGAGAGGCAATTAAAACCAGTACGCTCAAACCACATTTTTGCATGAATCAAATGCCGCTTACGGTCCGCAGGGCCATCGAGGTAATGGGCCTCTTTTTTCTGGGCTGGATCATTGTGCTGGGCCGCGACCTGCTCGCCCCACTGCTGGTCGCTTTCTTTATCAGCATCATGTTGCTGCCCATTTATCGCTTCTTTAAACAGCGAAACTTCCCCGATGCCGTGGCCATCGGTATCAGTCTGCTCACGCTGATCGTTGTGCTGGGGGGCATCATCTGGTTCTTTTCTTCCCAGATGCGGGTGCTGATAGAGGACTTCCCGATGATCCAGAAAAACGTGATGAAACACCTGACCGCCCTGAGTGAGTGGATCGGCAGCAAAACGCCTTTTTCGACAGCAGAGCAGACCAGTTTCATAAAAGAGCAGAGCAACAACCTGCTCACCTATGCGGGTAACCTGCTGGGCGGTGTGGCTGGTGGCGTGACAGGTACGGTGGTGTTCATTGGTCTGCTGCCCATCTACATCTTCCTGCTGCTGTTCTACAAAAACCTGTTGTTGCGCTTCGTGTTCCTCTGGTTCCCGCGTGAGCGGCACGAGAAGGTGGAGGAAACGCTGAGCGAAATGCAGGTCATCATCAAAAGCTACCTGTTCGGACTACTCATACAGATCACCTACATGACCGTGCTGCTAGGTGGTCTCCTCATGATCATCGGGATCAAACACGCCCTGCTGATCGGGGTGATCTTCGCCTTTCTGAACCTGATACCTTACGTGGGAGCACTGCTGGGCAACATCATTGGGGTGCTGCTCACACTGGCATCATCAGAGGAACTGTGGCCGGTGCTGGCTGTGCTGGGAACGATTGCGGCGGTACAGTTTCTGGATAACAACATCCTGATGCCCCGTATTGTGGGATCTAAAGTGAAGATCAATGCATTGGCCACCATTGTGGGTGTGATCGTGGGTGGGGAGATCGCAGGTATAACCGGTATGTTTCTGTCGCTGCCCATTATTGCCATGCTCAAAGTGGTGTTCGATCGTACCGACCAGTTTAAGCAGTGGGGTGTGCTCTTCGGGGACGAGCGGCCGGGCTTGAGTCCCATGGCTATACCTGTGCTGCGTTGGGACACCAAAGCCGTCCGGCGTAAACTGGAGGAGGAAAACGACATAGAGCCGCCGCACGAAGGGGAAGAGGAGAAGCGAAAAGGCTAAGGTATAGCACAGGTAGCGGTAAAATGGTGGATCGACAGGTGGCCACAGGTATAGCGCATGTTTTATACCTTCCTGCTTTGCCTTCTAATTCGTAACTTTGTTTAGACCGAATCCTGAGAAAGATAAGAGCAGATGAATCACCCGAACATACCTTTGGCCGAGCGCCTGCGGCCGCACAACCTCGATCAATATTACGGACAAAAACACCTGGTAGGGCCAGACGGCATCCTGCGCCGCTACATAGAAGGCGGCGTGATACCGAGCATGATTCTGTGGGGACCTCCGGGCGTGGGCAAAACTACCCTGGCCAACATCATCGCCAACCAGATGAAGGTGCCTTTCGTGGCCTTGAGTGCCATTAACTCTGGTGTGAAGGACATCCGCGAAGTGATCGATCAGGCCAAAAAGCGGCAGGGTACAGTGCTGTTCATAGACGAGATTCATCGCTTTAATAAATCCCAGCAGGACGCTTTGCTGGGGGCTGTAGAGAAAGGCACAGTGACTTTGGTGGGCGCCACGACCGAGAATCCGTCTTTCGAGGTGATATCGGCCTTGCTGTCGCGCTGCCAGGTATACATTCTCAAGCACCTCACCAAAGACGAACTGATCGAGCTGGTGGACAAGGCCCTGGAGCAGGACGAATGGATGCGCCACCGCAAGGTGCGAATAGAAGAGTACGAGGCACTGCTGACCATATCAGGCGGTGATGCCCGCAAATTGCTCAACCTGCTCGAGATCGTGGCTGAAGGTATAAAAGCCGACGAAGTAGTGGTGACCAATGATTTGGTGAAGCAGGTAGCCCAACAGAACATCGTGATGTACGACAAGTCCGGAGAGATGCACTACGACCTGGTGTCGGCTTTCATCAAGTCCATCCGCGGCTCTGACCCTAATGCGGCGGTTTACTGGCTGGCCCGCATGATCGAGGGCGGCGAAGACCCTAAATTTATCGCCCGTCGTTTGCTGATCGCCGCTTCGGAGGACATCGGTCTGGCGAATGCCAACGCACTGCTCATGGCGACCAACTGCTTTCAGGCGGTGCAGATGATCGGGTATCCGGAAGCGGAGATCATTCTTTCGCAGTGCACCATCTACCTGGCCACCTCACCCAAGAGCAACGCCTCCTACAAAGCCATCAAGCAGGCCCGACAGCTGGTGCAGCAAACCGGCAATCTGCCAGTGCCGCTGCACATCCGCAACGCCCCGACCAAGCTGATGAAGGAGATTGGCTACGGCAACAACTACAAATACGCCCACGACTACGAAGGCAACTTCGTGCAGCAGGAGTTCATGCCGCAGGAGCTCAGCAACACCGCCCTTTACCAGCCCGGCAACAACACCCGTGAGCGCGAAATGCTCAAGCAACTGCAGGCGCAGTGGGGGAAGAAGTATCGATATTAGTCAGTTTGGGAGTTTGAGAGTTTAGGAGGTATAAAGGGATGAACACCACGCTCGCTTCCCAGTGCTGTCAACTTAAGCTTTTTTGTCATTTCGACCGAAGGGAGAAATCTGAAGTATTGCTTAGGCTTTGAGAGATCCAGATCTCTCCTTTCGTCGAGATGACAGGTTAGAAGCGATATTCCTTAAGCTGACGGCATTGGGTTGCGACTTGTCCAATTGTGTACTGGCAATCATGCGGGGAATACTGCCAACTTGTGTATAAACAACAATCATCAACCAGCAATCAACAACTCAACCAATCAACCATAAACAATCCAACAATTAGGTTAGTCTATGAAATGGACCGATTGGTCGAGATTGCTGTTTGTTGGGGACTAGTATTGAACTTTAAGCGCTATTTTTGTTTATTGTATGCAGGGACCTGTATTTCCCGGTACTTAAAAACAGAACCTAAACATTAAATAGAACCTATGCTGAATTTCCTCAGATATGTGCTGGCTACCATTCTTGGCCTGTTCATATTCTTCTTCCTGGGCTTGCTGATCATGGTAGGCATCATTGCGGCATCAGCTTCCAAAGGCGATGTCACCGTAACCGAAAACTCGGTTCTGGAGCTCAAGCTTGATAAGTCTATTGTAGAGCGTGAGCAGGAGAATCCCTTTGGCGATTTCTCTATCGGCTTCTTTTCGATGAACAGCAATGATGGTCTTGATCAGATCAAAGCTTCTATTCGTCGCGCCAAAACAGATGATAACGTAAAAGGCATCTTCCTGAATATGCGCTTTGTGGATGCCGGTATGGGCAAACTCGAAGAAATACGCAACGAACTGATTGACTTCAAAGAGTCTGGAAAGTTCATCGTGTCCTATGGCGATATGACCAACGAAAAGGCTTATTACCTGTCTTCTGTGGCTGATAAAATTTACCTGAACCCGATGGGTACACTGGAGTTCAACGGCATCAGCTCTGAGGTGTTCTTCTTCAAAGGTACACTGGAGAAGCTGGACATTGAGCCGACTATCTTCAAAGTAGGTGAGTTCAAGAGTGCGGTAGAGCCTTTCTTCCTGGACAAGATGAGCGATGCTAACCGTGAGCAGATGACCTCGTTCCTGAACTCAATCAACGACTACCAATTGCGCAAAATTGCGGAGGCACGTGGCAAAACTTACGAGGAACTGAAAAAAGTGTCTGATGAAGTACTCGTTCGTGAAGCTGAAGACGCCAAAACCCATGGTCTGGCAACCGATATTGGTTACTATGACGAGGCCATCGACTACATGAAAGAGCAGATGGGTGTGGATAAAGACAAGAAACTGCAGCTGGTGAGTCTTGGTAAGTACAAGAAAGTGAAAGACACTGAGAAGAGCGGTTCTGCTAAAAACCGTATCGCTGTGATCTACGCCGAAGGCGACATTGTGGACGGTGAAGGCGGCGATGATGAAATTGGCAGCATGCGCTTCGCTGAGGCTCTTCGTAATGCCCGCATGGACAAGAACGTGAAGGCTGTTGTACTGCGCATCAACTCACCGGGCGGTAGCGCACTGGCCTCTGACGTCATGTGGCGCGAGATTCAGGAGACCCGCAAGGTGAAGCCTGTCATCGCTTCTATGTCAGACATGGCTGCCTCTGGCGGTTACTACATGGCTATGGGCTGCGATACGATCGTGGCGCACCCGAACACTATCACAGGTAGTATCGGTGTGTTTGGCATCGTGCCGAATTTCGAGAACTTCTTCAAGAACAAGTTAGGCATCACAGTGGATCGTGTAAGCACAGGCAAACACTCTGACTTACCGACTGTAACCCGCGCCATGACACCGTTTGAGAAAGAGATCGTGCAGCGTGAGATCAACAAAATCTATGAAGTGTTCACACAGAAAGCAGCCGACGGACGCGGCATGTCACAGGACCAGCTGAAGGAATTTGCTTCAGGCCGCGTGTGGTCAGGTATAGAAGCAAAAGAACGCAACCTGGTGGACGTGCATGGTGGTCTGGAAAAAGCCATCGAGATTGCCGCTGCCCGTGTAGGTATAGAAGATGACTATCGCATCAAAGAACTGCCGCGCCGTAAGACTTTCTTTGAAGAGATGTTCGGAGAAGCTGGTTCGCAGGTAAAAGAGCGTGCCGTAAAGGCCGAACTTGGTCAACTATACCCTGTGTACAAGATGTACAAGAAGGTAGAGAACATGCAGGGTATCCAGACCCGCATGCCATATGAACTGACAATCCAATAACAGCGATGGCAGGCTACTACCTGCTGTTGATAAAATACCCGGAAGCCCGCTGGTGTAAACCAGTGGGCTTTTTGTTTCAGGTCCAAGCCATTTTTTGCAAATTGCGGATGAGAACAAGGTAATAGCTTAAGGAAGCACATGACATAAGTCATTTATTCTATCAGATTAAATGAGCTATTTCGCAGACCAAAAACAAAGAACATAAAACGATGAACGATATGATGCAGCAATTACGAGAGTCCGCCTCTTACATACAGGACCAGACAGGCAACTTTCAACCGGAGTTTGGCATTATCCTGGGCACGGGCTTGGGCGCTTTGATCAAAGAGATTGAAATAGAGTATAGCCTCAACTACGCTGACATTCCGCACTTCCCGGTTTCAACGGTGGAGAGTCACTCCGGTCGCCTGGCTTTCGGTAAGCTGGCCGGTCGTCGTGTGATTGTGATGCAGGGACGCTTCCATTACTACGAAGGCTATACCATGAACCAGGTGGTGCACCCGGTGCGTGTCATGAAACTGCTGGGCGTGCAGAAGCTTTTTATTTCCAATGCCAGTGGCGGTCTGAACCCTGCCTTCAACACCTCCGACCTGATGGTGATCACCGACCATATCAACCTGCAGCCATCTAACCCGCTGATCGGTCCGAACCTGGACGAACTGGGACCTCGCTTCCCGGACATGAGCGAAGTGTATGATGAGAAAATGGTACGCCAGGCCATGGTCATCGCTGAAGATGCCGGCTTCACGTTGCAGGAAGGCGTATACGCCAGTGTACCAGGACCAATGCTGGAAACACTAGCTGAGTATAGCTACATCGCCCGCATCGGGCTGATGCCGTAGGTATGTCCACCGTGCCGGAGGCCATTGCTGCCCGCCACATGGGCATGAAGATCTTCGGTATTTCGGTAATCACTGACATGGGTACACCGGATCGCATCAAGAAAGTGATCCTGGCGGATATTCTGGAAGCCGCCGCGATAGCTGAGCCACGCATGACCATGCTGATCAAAGAGCTGGTGCGTCAGCAGTAATAGCCGAGCACAGGTGCGACAGCACTTAAAAGAACAAGCAGGGGCGGCCAGATGGCTGCCCCTGCTTGTTTACAGTATTTTACATGGTCAGGTAGGCAATAGCGAGCAGCACTGCATTAAACAAGCCGTGCGATACGATTGCCCAGGTCAGGCTGAAGCGGAGACGGATGTAACCCCAGAAAAGGGCACCAATAAACTGCGGCACCACGAGTAAAGGTATAAGGGCGATGGGCAGGTGCAGGTTTTCATAGTTGGCCAGGTGCACCATGCCAAATACGATCGTGAAGGTATAAAACACCGTTGGGAAACGCTTTTCCCAGAGCCGCCTCAAATACCAGGCACGCATATCCGATAGTACCACCCATATGGCCAGCATCAGGCCACAAGCCAGATCAGGGCGCTCAGGAGTGTGCTGATCTGCAGCATCTCGAGCAGGGTAGGGAGTATAAAAAAAATGATGGTCAGGAAAGCTACAAATAGCCGCATGCGGGTGTAGCGCAAGGGGGCACGAAAGAAGAATTCCTCAATGGCAGGACTGATCACGCTACAGCCAATAGCACCAGCAGGGGGTTGTTTTCCTCCAGGAAACGGCCCATGCGATGACTCGCGAATGGGTTGTAACCCATCAGCTTGATCAGGCCAAATATGATGGCTGCTATACCCAGGCTCAGGATGAACTTGAGTACGAACAGTTGCAGCAGCGGCCTCCATACTTCCTCAGGCTTTTGGTGCAGCGCCTCCAGCTGTTTAGGGGCTTTCAGAAAACGCCAGAAGGCCAGTGCGGTTTCTTTTGGACGAGGGCTTGGGTTCTCTCTAACCCGGTCAGGAGGTAAAGGTGCTTCCATCGTTTGTTTTACTTCTCAATTACGACCGTTTTGCGGTTATAGGAGAGATTTGTGAAGATGCCGATGCCTCCCTTCACTGAAGACACAATGCGCGAAGGCTGGGCAAATGGGTTTCCGTTGGCCCTGCGTGCATCCGAAATAGAGCTCAGAAAGTCGTAGTACTGCTTCTCGATGTGAAACAGCGACACGATCAATGTATCGCCCTCTTCGTAATCATAGCCTGACCCATAGGATACGCGCTGGCCATTGGTAAGCTGGTCACTGGATACGAAATCCCGCTGAGAGGAGTTGGACAGGCTGTCGCGGTGCACCATGTAGCGGTAATAGTTCGCGGCATCCGGGTCGTCCTGGTAAGAAGTGAGCAGATAGGCCTTGTTGCTTTCATTGAACTTCCACTCCACAGCCTCAATCGGAACCTGACCCATGACGGTGGTAGTGCCGGTCACGTGACGACCTTTCTTATCTTTGACCTCCAGCGTAAGCACATCACCGGGTTGCAGGTTGAGCTTCTCATTTTTGCGATGAGTATAGTACTTGCCCGTCGCCTTGTTTTGAATGGGGCTGAAAGGCAATTTGATCGTTCTGCCTGGTGGGTGATGAACACTTCCGCATCGGGCACAAGCGGCAACTCGGGTTCGTTGAAGTAACTCACACTCTCCAGCACAACGGCCCGAAGGGGCTTGCCGGGTTCCAGGTAGCATTCAACTACTAGTTGTGATTCGTAAGGGGGCAACTTAATCTCCACTTCCTGCTCCATGTCACAGGATAGCAGCAAAAAGAGTAGGGGCAGCAACAAGGTATAGATCGCTCGTCTGGTCTTCATCAGAACTTGAAATTATAGGTAACAGAAGGTATAACCGGGAAGAGCGACACCTGCTTGGCCCGAAAACCGAGCGTTTCGTTGTCGTCTTCGTCCTTCACCTGCTCAAAATACACAAAGTATGGATTGCGACGGTTATAGGCGTTGTAGGCATTGAAGGTCAGGTCGGCCTCGCCACGTTTGGGCTTCAGCTTGAGTACCAGGCCCAGGTCCAGTCGGTGGAATGCATCCAGTCGGAAGCTGTTGCGGTCGCTGTACACAGGCACCACCGTAGCACTTTTGCCTGCACATCCTGAAAGGCGAAGCGGGCTACAGGCAGTGAATAGCGTTGCCGGTGCCATACACAAAAGCGCCGGTGAGGCTGATGCGCTTGCTCAACTCATGCAGCACCACCACACTCAGATCATGGCGGCGGTCGTAGCGGGTCGGGAAGCGGCGTCCCTCGTTGATGTCGTCGAACTGGCGGTAACTCCACGACAAGGTATAGCCTACCCAGCCGGTGGTGCGTCCTTTTATCTTTTCGAGGTATACCTCATTGCCGTAACTCTCGCCCTTGCCGAACAGAAACTCCTCTTCCAGGTTATCATTCACAAACAGATTGGCCCCGTCGCGGAAGTCGATCTGGCGGTGCATCCACTTATAGTACAGTTCGTTGGTAACCATGTAACGGCCACCGCCGAAGAGGTGGCTTATACCTGCGGCCACTTGTTGGGAGCGCTGCGGCTTTACGTAGTCATTGCTTGGATACCAGATGTCGGTTGGTAGCGATGCGCCGGAGTTGGCTACCAGGTGGATGTACTGCATCATGCTGGCATAGCTGGCCTTCAGAGAGGTGTTCTCGCTGAGGCTATACCTGGCAGAGGCACGTGGCTCAAAGGCACCATAAGTCTTGCCTCCACTGCTGAAGGCCGACACACGCAGGCCATAATTAAGTGAAAGCTGCGCATTTACCTGAAAGTCATCCGCCACATAAGCAGCGGCTTCCGTGGCTTCGTAGTCATTGCCAGCCCCAAAGCTGATGCGGTCATCGTCTGAGTCGAAGTTAAGGCGGCCGATGGTGAAGTTGTGCCGGGTGGCCATGGCACCGAATTGCAAGGTATGGCCCTTGTCCAGGATCAGGCTAAAGTCGGTTTTGAGGGCAATATCACGGATATCAGAAGTCAGGTTAAAACTGAATACATCGATCTTATTGCTGACATTGTACTGGTAGCTGCTGCCCGAAAGCGTTGTGTTTACCTGGAAGCGCGGGTTGAACTTGTGCTGCCAGCGCAAAGCCCCTACCTTATTCCCCCAGTCGAAACCAAACTGAAAATCCGTGTCGTTAAACCCGAAGAAGTCGCGCCCAAAATAGCCGCTCAGAAACAGTTCGTCTTTCTCGCCCAGCTTGTAGTTAGCCTTGCCGTTGAGGTCGTAGAAGTAGTAGTCAGGTATAGGATTGAAGTCTTCTTTGCCTTCCTGTATCCGGTTGATCTGGCGGGTGAAGACATCAAAATAGGTACGGCGTCCGGAGAGAACAAACGAGGATTTATCTTTCACAATAGGGCCATCCACGGTCAGGCGTGAAGCAATCAGGCCGATGCCACCGGTTACGCCGATACGCTCCTTATTTCCTTCACGCATTTTCACATCCACCACCGACGACAGTCTGCCACCAAACTGCGCCGGGAAGCCCCCTTTGTACAGCTCCACACTTTCAACCGCATCCGGGTTGAACACGGAGAAGAAACCAAACAAGTGGGAGGCGTTGTAGACGACGGCGTCATCGAGCAATACCAGGTTCTGGTCAGGACCGCCACCGCGTACATACAGGCCTGAGGCTCCTTCGCCACCTGATTGCACACCAGGCTTCAGTTGCAGCGCCTTGATCAGGTCAACCTCGCCGAAGATGGCCGGCAGGAGCTTTGCCTCCCTTGTCGTCAGCGTTTCGACACTCATCCGGTTGGCATTGAGTTTCTGCTGGAGCGAATTGGCTTCGATCACGACCTCGCGCAACTGGCTGTTGGCTGGCAATAAAGCAAAATTGATGGTTAGGTCCCGGTCAGTGACCTCGATGGTGCGGGTAGCAGTTTCGTAGCCGATGTAAGTGGCCTGCAAGGTATGGCTGCCTTCGGGCAGTTGCAGGGTATAGAAACCACGGGCATCCGTTGCAGCACCGATACGAAGCTCGGGAACCGATACGGTAGCCCCTATCAGGGCATCTTCGCTGCCGGTGCCCCGAACGTAGCCACTAATGGTGTAGGTGCTCTGCGCAAACACATCAGGGCAAGGAAACTGAGTAGACAAATAATGTATACAGCAAAAGCTGGTAAGCGCATCTAACTAAAATTAAAACCGGGGGCTTTGAGAATCAGGCACAAAGGTACACACAAATAACCTGATCCGCCCCAGAAAAACGCCCCTTATCGGATCGTCATTAGGAGAATATTTTTTAATGAAACAGCGCGATTTCCAAAATGTTCCTTTCGGGGGAGGGATTCTTAAGGCATGGTATCATTTAGCCAGGAGGCACGCAGGCGAAGCTGTCGCTCTGATGGAGAGGCAACCGGCTCTAGCAGGTGCAGTACTTCCCGTTTGACAGCGGTCACTTTTCCTGTGAGTTTTTTAGGTTTCACATTGCCCTTTGCGTCTTTGCGTCCTACGGTGATCTCTATTTTGCTGCCCGGCTTGGCCTGTTGCAGTTCTTCGCCTATGATGTCGCGGATGTTCATGGGCGTAATCTCTCTGCCGTTGAAAGCCAGCAGTTGGTCTCCTTCCCTGAATCCCATTTGCTGCCCGAATTCATCCATATCATCCGCCTCAGCCACCGTGATCTTGTCGGCTTCGAGGTCATAGCCTGGCACAAAACCCCCGTAGGAATTGACCAGCTGCACTGAAACAGGCTCGTATTTGACACCTACTTTGTTGAACAATTCTCCTAAAGGCAGCGGCTCACTGCCCTCCACATAGCGGGCGAAGAAGGTGCGCATCTCCGGGTAGGTGAGTTCGGCGATCTTGTCAAACAGCTCGTCGTCTTTGAAAGGGCGGCCTTTGCCGTAGGTTTTGGCCAGATCCTGCATCAGGTCTACCAGACCATACTTGCCATCTGACAGGTCGCGCAGCTGTATATCCAGCGCCATCCCGATCAAAGCTCCCTTCTGGTACACGTTGCCATACTGATTTTCGTACTCGTCCAGCACTTTGGCACTCATCTCCGTGAAAGGCAGGGTATCGTTAAAAGCCATGGAGTTGAAAATGTACTCCCGGATCTTCTGCATGAACTCGTCTACCGAAATCAGGCCTTCATGCACCTGCACATGCGAAGCAAAATACTCCGTAACACCCTCATACAGCCAGAGGTGCTTCGACATGCGGGGGTTGATGAAGTCAAAGTCGTGGATTTCTTCGGATTGAATGGATAGCGGTGTCACGATGTGAAAGAACTCGTGGGCGGCTACATCGCGCATGGTACTGTTGAAGCGCTCCTCCGGCATTTCTGGCAGGTAGTAAACGGAAGAGTTGGAGTGCTCCAATGCACCATAAGAACCCGACTTGCCCGGTCGCTCCGGCACATAGATCAGAAAGGCATACTTGTCGACTGGCAGGGTACCGCCAAGGTAGCTGCGCTGTGCTTCGAGTATGTCGCGGATGTTGTCGGCGATAGGCTTGGATGTCACCCGGCCGGTAGGGGAGTATACGGATACGAGCACCTCAGTCCCACCCAAATTCAGTACCGTCGTGTCAGGTTGATTATACATCAGCGGCGAGTCGGCCAGCTCTACGTAATTGGGCACAGTATAGGTGTCGGCAGTAGCTGTGCTGGACGTAGCCTGCAGTGCCGTGGAACCATAAAAACCGGCAGGTTTTGTAACAGTGAGTTCATAAGGTACCTGCTTTAGTCCGTCGAAATAACCCACGAAGCCAAACGGGTTGAGCAGAAAGTTCTTGTCTTCTTCGATGTTGGTGCCGCCCGGCTCAAACACCACATCCTGCCTTCTTTCGGCATCAAATGTATCGTCAACCCAATAGGTGATTCTGTCCAGATTCTGGGCCTGTGTGATGCGCCAGCGGTTGGTGTCAATTCGCTCCACAGGCAGCGGCTTGCCTGCTTGTCCAGCGCCTGAAACTCCGACACGAACTTGCCGAAGTCTGATACGGAGTAGGTGCCGGGCACGATCTTGGGCATGTTATAAATGGCCTCGCCCTGCTTGATGGCCGGTGGGCGCAGGCTTACCTGTACCTTATCACTTTTAACCTGCGTCAGGTCGATGGTAACGGCATAGCGAGGTTCAGAACTTGACTGAGTGGCAACTGAGGAACAGCTGAAATGAAGGCTGAGCAGCAGGAGCAGGATCGTTTTGGTTAATTTCATGTTTGCGGACGCGAGTTAACAACCTAGTTAACGGTCACGGGCTGCTTTTGGGTTTGTACTTGCCTTTTCTCTAAAAAAGAATCGACAGAAAGGGGACCGGCACCGTTCAACAGGTAAAAGAAACCTGCGAAAATAAGCTCAGCTGCCGGATAGTACTGCGGAAAGGACTGCCCGATGTGTACGATCAAAATGGCAGCCGTGAAATTGATGATCAGCAACAGGCCCGCTATCCGCACACCCCAACCAAGCAGGAGCATCAGGCCAATCAGAAATTGGGTATAGACCGAAAGATGAGCGGCCACCAGTGGGTAGGGCACCCCATGTGACTGCAGAAAATCCCGGAACTCGAGCATACGCTCCCAACTAAACACGTTATCCTGTACGCCATAGATCAGAAAAACACCCATTGCAAAACGCAGGAACACCACCCCATAGGCTTTGTGACGACGAAAAAAAGTGAAAGCGTTCCTTGTCATAGGTTACCTGAGAGCACTGATGACTTTGTTTTTCTCATAATCGGAGCCAATGGTATTGGCTGCTTTCTCCACTTCCGCACGCAGATCTTTATTGTCGGCAGGTATAGCACTGGCAATGTTGCGTAGCACTTTGCCCTTTTCGTAGTCGGAGCTTATGCGGCTTACAACCGGCAGCAGCTCTTTATACTGGGCCTGCGACAATTTGTGGTTTTTTACTATAGCGTTAATAATTTTTGCCTTCTCATAGTCTGACGAAAATTTGTCGATGATAGAGAAAGCCGGTTTGTAGTTGTGCTGGATGAATTCAGGCTGTTTGGCCAGTTGCTGCAGCACTTTGGCTTTTTCGTAGTCAGAGGATATTTTGCCCGTCTGCTCCAGCGCCATGGCCATGCTCTCTTTGCTCAGATCCGGCGTCTCCAGCAAATAAAGCAATGCCTTGCGTCGCTCATAGTCAGCACTGATCTTGCCGCTCACCTGCAGATAGCTGCTCACCACGTCCTTGTTTTTCAGATGTGCAGCGGTAACCGTGCCCAAGGCTTTGCGACGCTCATAGTCAGAAGTCACGTGCTTGTCCACAAACTGCAGGGATTGTTTCACATCAGCAGGCTTCAGGCCAGGTTGCTGGTACAGTTGATGCACGAAGCGCATCTTCGCATGCTCACTACCTGCTTTTTCCGCCTCAGCAAGTACTCCTTTCGCACCTGCTTTACCATAAAGGTCTTTTACCAACTCGGCTATACCTATGCCGGTGTTTGCCATCAGGTCTGGCATTATCTGCTGCAGCCACTCTCTGCCTGACGGTTCGTAAGCTACCTTCTTGCCATTCTCTGTGTAAGTGCGGTTCAGGTTGCCGTTCGCGTCGCTTGTGATCTCGAGCCGCTTCGTATCATCATTAACAGAGCGCATGTACTTCAGGTAGCCGTTCGGGGAGATGCTTTTGATGTCTTTCAGGTCATCGGTGAGGGTAACTGTCCCCTGGCGTTTTAGTTCTTCCCGTTTGTTGTTATCTGTATTAATGTATACCTGCTCTCCATCCTTCCCGCCTTTTGCTTTGCCGCCTACCTGTATCCGGACATTGCTGTTTTTCTTCTTTGCCTTCACGGTGTCCTGCTGCATTATTTCCACACCGGTAATAAGGCGCAGACTGGTAGAGGCGGCAGGGCGCAGGTCAAGCATGCTCAGGACGCCAGCGGCAAGTGAAGCAAAAAAGATAGTAGATGGCTTTGTCATAGTTTTTATTTTTAATGATGCATTTTGTTGGGTAAAGGATGCTTCAGCGGGTATCTTTTTTTGATGACCCGCTGAAATTCACCTTCAATTAACAATACAAACACAAACTCAATTAAATTACTCCGTGCGCAGGGCCCTTATGGGGTCTGCCAGTGCTGCCTTCATGGCCTGATAACTGACTGTGGCTAACGCTATCGTCATGGCGGCTAATCCAGTTGTCACAAATACCCACCAGCTAATCTCGATGCGGTACGCAAAGTTTTGCAACCACTTATCCATGCTAAACCAGGCAATAGGTATAGCCATTACTATCGCAATAAGAACCAAGAGCGCAAAGCTTCTGGAGAGTAGTAGCACAATTTCTGACACCGATGATCCGAGCACGATCCTGATACCTATTTCCTTTGTGCGTTGCTCGGCCATGTAAGCTGACAACCCAAACAAACCCAGGCAGGCAATGACAATAGTCAGGATAGTGAAATATGTAAAGATGATCAGCATTTTCTCTTCGGCACGGTACTGCTGCTGAAAACTCTCGTCCAGAAACTGGTAATCCATCGGAAATTCGGGGAAGTGTTTCTTCCATACCTTATCCATATCCGCTAAGGTGGCAGAAAGATCAGCCTCGGTATTTACACGCGTCAGCAACCTCCCGAAGTGCGGCTCCAATCGGATAATGAGTGGCTCAATCTTGCTATGCAGTGATTTATAGTTGAAGTCTTTTACCACGCCGATCACTTTGCTGGTGAGCGTATCGTCGGGGAGTTTAATGCGTTTATCCAATGCATCTGTCCAGCCGAACTCTCTGGCAGCAGCTTCATTTATAAGGTAGCTGTGTGTTTCGTCGGAGCGAATTTCCCGTAAATGCCCGCGCCCTTCGGCTAGCTTTATGCCCATCAGATCTATGTAGGAGTAATCCACGCCAATATGGTTAATTGTCCGCGTGACCATCTTGTGGTTAATCTCCACCTGAAAGTCAGAGACAAGGGCATCTTCACCTGGCAGTTGCTGGGCACTGGAGGTATAAGCAACTTGTGGTAACTCAAGCATCTCCTTCTTGAGGAGCGCCAGTTTTTCCTTCTGCCTCACCCAGCCGATAGATGGTATTTTAACTGAAATGACCTGCTCTTTCTGAAAGCCAAGATGCACACCCTTTAAGTGTTGCATCTGGTTATACACCACCACAGTGCCTATTATCAGGATGAGGGATATGGTAAACTGCAGCACGACTAAAGCCTTGCGAAGCCTGGCGTTGCCGCTATTGGGGGTAGCATTTGCCTTGAGGGCTTCAACCGGCTTGTAGCCTGACAGGTATAAGGCCGGATATCCACCTGCCATAAAGCCTACAAAAACGACAATGCCGAGTATGAAAAAGCCTACTTCGGGCTTTAGGATAAAGATGGTGTCAATACTTCTTTCGGTCAGGCTGTTGAACAACGGGAGTATTAACTCTACTATAGAGAGCGCCACTACAACAGCAATCAGGGTAAGCATGAAAGACTCAGCTAAAAACTGCTTGACCAGCTGACTGCGGCTGGCTCCGATTGTTTTGCGAAGGCCCACTTCCTTAGAGCGTTTGGCAGACCGTGCTGTGGCTAGATTAATGTAATTGATGGTTGCGATGAGCAGGATAAACACCGCTATGACACTGAAGATATAGATGTAGGTAATATTGCCTACATCTCCAACCGGATACTCCAGGTCTTTATCCAGGTAAGCGTCCGTAATGGGTTGAATGTTGTACCCGGTAACAGCGATACCATCCATCTGTTGGTTTGGCTTTGCTTTCCGGTTGTACAGTTCCGGCATTTTTGACGTTAACGCGCCCGCCTGCTCAGCTTTAAATAGTTTCAGATAGGTATAGCCACCCACCATCTGCCACTGGTTCAACATGTATTCTGTGTTGGTGTCAAAGTGTAATGGGAAGACAGCGTCGATCTGTAAGTGTGACGGCCGTGGGTGTGAGATTACCCCCGTCACCAGGAAAGTACTGGCGATATAAGTAAGTGGTTTGCCTAGTGCAGAGTCGGCACTGCCAAAATACTTTCGGGCCAACTCTTCGGTCACTACTACTGAAAATGGGTTTTGCAGGGCAGTAGCGGGATCGCCAGCGTACAAAGGGAAAAGGCGTAGTACTTTGAAAAAATTTAACTGTCAGCGTAGGAAATGCCTACAGTAAGGGCATTTTCTTTTTAAC
>NZ_AKIS01000054.1:0-46065 GCF_000277005.1 Pontibacter sp. BAB1700
GTTTGCACCTGCCGACTCTTGTTACGAAGCGGCACAAACTTATCAGCTTTTGGCATACCGATAAACTCCACCCGACCCTGCACCGGTCCGCACTGCCTGTACTTGTCCAGCGAATCCTGTCCCTCAAGCAGGTTCAGATCAAATGACAGCGGAGGGAACAAGTTGCTCACACTGGAGTGCTGCACATAAACAGTGGGTATGCCTAACTGCTTCGCTGCCAGCAGCATGGCACGGGCATCGGCGTTGTGGTCGTTGGCAAAGACGATGGCTTGCGGTCGATACTTCTGAAGCTTCTGCAGGTATACCTCATAGAAACCGATGGCATCGTAAAGCAGATCCACGAAGCGGAGGGTGCTGTGCTTGCGATGTGATAGAAACTGAAAGAACAGCGGCAGAAACTTGTAGTAATAGAACAGTTTTTTGCGCAGTGAGAGCCGCGCCACCTGTTGGTTATACCTGCCAATGGCTTTGCTCTGGCCCGCTACCATTACGGCATCAGGTATAGCTGCCTCTAAAAAGTGCAGACTGTCGTAATTGTTCTGACTCACCACATACAGCCATACCTTTCCTTGTAGTTGCTCCGGCTGCTCCACAGACCGGAACAGATTGCCAAACAGCCGCACCAGGGTATAGCCGGCCATGCGCAGCAGTCGCATGAAAGGGTTGGCAGGGGAGGCTGCATTTTTGGCGCTTTCCGGCAGTTTGTAGAAGCCTTCGGAAAAGTGCAGGTATAGGATGTTGCTGTACAGGGTATACCAGTCTTTCATGTGTTATACCATGTCCCAACTAAGCGGTGTACCTGCTTTGATGTCCTGAGCTGCATTTTTGCCCAGCAGGTTGTCATAGTGTTTCGGCGGTAGCCCCAGGCCCGGACGGATCACCCGGATATTCTCTTTCGTGAACGCTTCGCCTGCCTTAATATCCTGCGCGGCATAGACAGAGCGCTTGAAAAGCCGGCTCTTCTCTTCGGCCCGCTGCACACCGTACTGCACCTGCCCAGCGCCAGCCAGGCTCTTTCTGACTCTACCACCAGCGAGTGTAACTCAGCTGGCTCCAGCGAGAAAGCTGAGTCCACGCCACCGTCGGCGCGACTGAGCGTAAAATGCTTTTCGATGACTGTCGCACCCCAAAGCCACAGCAGCTACTGATGCGCCAACGCCCATAGTATGGTCCGAGAGGCCGACCTGCACGTCGTACAGGGCGCTCAGGTGCGGTATGGTGCGCAGGTTTGTATTCTCAGGCGTGGCTGGATAGGTGGAGGTGCACTTGAGCAGGATCAGCTCCAGACAGCCTTCTTCGCGCAGCACCTGCACGGCTTCGGCGACTTCCTGCACAGTGGCAGCGCCGGTGCTCATGATCACGGGCTTGCCGGTGGCCGCCACTTTGCGTAGCAGCGGGTGGTCGGTGTTCTCAAAAGAGGCAATTTTGTAAGCAGGCGCTCCCAGGCTCTCCAGGAAATCCACTGCCGATTCGTCGAAAGGGGAGGAGAAGGCGATGATGCCGCGCTCCCTGGCCCGCTCGAAAATAGGCTGGTGCCACTCCCAGGGGGTATAGGCCTCTTTGTAGAGGTCATAGAGCTCACGGCCTTTCCACAGCGAACCCTCGTCCTCAATGGTCAGGGCGCCGGGCAAAGTCATGGTGTCAGCGGTGTAGGTTTGCAGCTTGATGGCATCCGCACCCGCATTGGCGGCGGCGTCTACAATGGCCAGCGCCCGCTCCAGGGACTGGTTGTGGTTGCCAGACATCTCTGCGATGATGAAAGGCTTATGACTCGGGCCGATCAGACGGCCGGCAATGCTGATATCGTTGATCATGATTTCTGTTTTAAACTATGCTTGGGCCTTTGGCTGCCAAACAAACCGGAATGCCTTTGGGTATGTCGGATCAGCAGGGCCATACGCAAAACCGGCTTTCTCAAAAGAGCGCACAGAGGCTTTGTGGTCCTGCTGCACCAGTCCTTCTACGAGCTGCACATCCGGCCGGTCCTGTAGCAAATGCTGTATACCTTTGAGCAAAACCATATGCCCAGGCCTTTACCACGATAGTCTGCCGCAATCTGGTAGCTGATTGTAGCTGTGCTGCCGTTCATGTCGAAGCGGATGTGAGCGGCTGGCTTTCCATCTGCTTCAGCAAGATAGAGCATGGCGTTGGTGTTGTCAAGTTTGGCCTGAAACCAGCGGGTATGGTCCTCCAGCGGAATCGGCTCCGGGTTGAACGAGTGCCGGCGCACTTCCGGATCATTGGCCCAGTCGAACAGCTGCTGCAGGTCTTCCGGTACAGCTTTGCGAAGTTTCAGACTTGTCGCCAGGCTCAGGCTTTTGAAAAGCTCCAGCAGTCGCTCCGGGCTTTTGCCATCGAAAAATTGTCGCTGGGTAGTGAGTTGCGCTGCAAATAGCGTTTCGCTCATACCTTGCTGCAGTACTTCTGATAGATTGCCGTAGTCTTGGGCTATACCTTCTGTGGTCAGAAATTGGTGCATACCGGTCTGGTTGTCGGCAGTTTGCTTCACAAACAGAAGCCCACCCACAGCGGCGTATTCATAAGAAATGCCGCTGGCGGAGGTGATGGCAGCCTGGCATTTAGCCATCAGGCGGCGCAGACTCTCAGCGGAAAGATCGCGGTGCAGTTTGGCTTGTGGCAGGTCTTTCAGGTACTGTTTCAGTTCGTGTAATCGGTTATAGGCGCTGCCCACCACTATTTCGATGTACTTGACAGCAGGTATGGCTTGCAATGCTTCCAGTGCCTGCAAGGTATGGTTATCCGGATCGGCACCGCCCATGCAAACCATCACACGCAGCTCACCTTCAGGTATAGCCCTGGCAGCTTTGGCGGCTCTCAGGAAAGCAGGACGCAGCAGCGCATAGTGTGGGCCGAGCAGCAGTCGGGTATAGGGTGCAGTCTGATATTTCTCCGGCGAAACGCCGCCAGCCTGGTTGATGACCGCATCTGCTACGAAGGGATAGGTATGGATATCGTCGATGCAAACCAGAGCCGCACCACGTGATTTTATGTTTTGCTGGTAAGCCGTGCCGAAGGTATAGCCGTCCAGCACCACGATCTCTTCCGCTGAAATATAGGCATCCAGTTCGTGCACAAAGCGATCTGCATCAGGTTCAGCAGGAGGAAGCACGATGATACCATCGCATACCTCTCGTATCCGCTCCTGCAAAGCCTGGTCAGGCGACTGAATGGCGAACACGCACTCAAACTCCTTGCGCAGCATGTGCACCAGCGCCAGTGAACGGGTCACGTGGCCCAGTCCGATACGGCTGTTTCCGTCTGCCCTGAAAATAATGCGTGTCTTCCTGTCCATGCTATTGTAGTTTTAGCAGCGCTCTTAGAGCTTTCGTAGTGCTCTCGTAAATCCTCCGGCCTGCAGCAACTGCCTGGCTGCTGAGATTTCTTCCTCTTCGGTCACAAAAACCTGCCGCTGCGAATTGGCCGCATTGATCTCCTGCACCCAGGGCTGCTCCCGGAGCAGTGTGCTAATCGCCTCGTGCGTAATTAGTTTACCCAGTTTCCAGAGCCGCTCAAAAAGCAGCGCGGCCAGCGCATAGTCGGTAGGGTAGTCTACGGTCAGGCGCAGCTGAGTGATGTCCGACTCGAAATGCAGGGTCTGGTTTTTGAATCCGGCTTCTCTTCTGATGTAAGGCGTCACATGCTCCCGGTCGGCTGTTGCCGTAGCCAGAGTAGCGGCTTTTTCCAGCGCCTCGTGGGTAAAGACCTCCACGTTGGTGCCCAGGGGCAGGCCGGTGGTGATGATATAGTCTGATGCTGTCTGCAGCAGCTTCTCTACTGCCAGATCAATCATCTCCGGCATCACAAAAGGGTTGTCGCCAGTGAGGCGCACGATCACATCCAGCTCGTAGGTATGCGCCGCCTGACGGAACCTGTCCAGCACATCATCGGCTGAGCCGCGAACACAAGGAATTTCCCGAGAGCTGCAAAAAGTTTCGATGGTATCGTCCCCGCTTCGGGTGGTGGTCGCGATGATGGTTTGCTGCAGCGATTTGGCAGCACGGGCATTTGTCACCACATGCTCCAGCAGACTGGTATTTCCGCTAAACGGGAGCGGCAGCAGGGCCTTACCCGGCAGTCGCTCCGAGCCCAGGCGTACTTGTATGATGGCGCCGACTTTTACCATGCCGTCCAGCCTCCGTCCAGTACCATGTTCTGTCCCGTCATAAAGGCCGAGGCGTCAGAGGCCAGGTATACGAAAGCCCCTTTCAGGTCGTCAGGCTTACCGATGCGGCCCAGTGGGTTCTTCTTCTTCAGCTGCTCCACAAACACTTCGTTTTCCTGCACCTGCTCACTCGGGAAAGGCCCCGGCGTTACCGCATTGACTGTAATGTTATACTTACCCAGGTAACAGGCAAAGTAGCGCGTGAGTTGTAGCACGCCCGCTTTGGCAGCTCCGTAGTGCGGCGGGTTCAGGAAAGCAGGACTCTCGTCGTAAATGCTGAAATCAGGGGAAACCATGCCGTACATGGACGACACGTTGATGATGCGGCCGCCGTTTTGCTTCAGGTAGGGTATCACCTCCCGGATGCAGCGGTAAACGCTGTTGAGGTTTCCGTCGATGCCATAGGCCCATTCTTCGTCCGTGAGCTGCTCCGGCTGCTGTCCTTTGGAGTAAAAGGCGTTGTTTACCAGTACATCGATCCGGCCCTGTTCCTGCTGCACCTGTTCAAAAGCGGCTGCAACAGTTTTCGTATCGGAAATGTCGCAGTAGACGAAGGACAGGCTAAGATCGCCATGCTCACTGAAAGCCTCCCTGAATTTTTCTTCGCTTCGGCCCAGCACATAAACGGTAGCGCCTGCCTCGGCCAGACCCAGACTGATGGCGGTGCCCAGGTGGCCATAGCCGCCTGTGACGAGGGCCACCTTGCCTCAGGGAAAATAGATCGATCAGATTGCTGCTCATCGTGCGGACCACTTGTAGGGTAAAAGTATCGTTTCGTTTTCTTCTTTCAATTCTAGCAGCTCGGTATGCAGCGCTTCAGGCAAGGGCATCTTGCTGAAGCTGATGTTCTCCTGCAGGGTCTGCAGGCTTTCCACACCGATCACCACTCTGGAAATATAGGGATTTGCCAGCGCAAAACCCAGACAAACCGCTCCGATCGGGAGCTGGTACGCCTTAGCCAGTTGCTGAAGTCGCTCCAGTTTTGGAGCTGCTTCCTTTAGATATAGCGGCAGTTGGTCCGGCTGCATAAAGTACAGCCCCTGAAGGTATACGGAGCGTATGTGCGTTTCAATACCTCGATTTTTCAGTTCCGGCAGCAGCTCCTCAAAGCGCCTGTCGAAAATACTGTAGGGAAACTGCACCAGATCGATCGGCGCCTCCCGCAGCAGCAGTTCCTCCGCTTCCGCCGGATGGTAGAGCGAGATTCCCACCTTCTCCACCTGCCCTGATGATTTCATCTCCTGCAGCTCGTCCAGCACTTTAGGTTTATCGCTGTAACTCGCATAGCTGTGCAGCAGGTAGCCATAGAGCTTATCTGCGCCCAGAAGCTCCAGAGATTCCCTAAATGCCTGCGCGATGCTTTTGTCGGGTTGGTTGGGTGGGTACTTACTGATGATGCGGAAAGGTGCGGGCAAGTTGTGAAGGACCTTGCCCAGACACTGCTCGCTGTTGCCGTAGGCCGCTGCCGTGTCCAGGGTGTCTATACCTGCCTTCGCCGCTTCAGTTAGTATGGTGGCTATCTCGCTTCAGGAATTTGCCCACGCTGGTTGCTGATGCCGTAAGGGAGACCAAACTGCGCCGTGCCCAGGATCAGCCGCTTTGTCGGTGATGGATTACCTTGACTCAAGCCGTACAAAACTCTTTTACCTTCTCAATCACGTAAGCTTGCTCTTCTTCCGTCAGCGTAGGGTACATCGGCAGACTCAGGCAAGCCTCGTAGTAACGCTCTGCCTTCGGGAGGTCGCCTTTTTTGTGGCCCAAGCTGCGGTAGTAGGGCATGGTGTGGGCCGGGATGTAGTGCACCTGCGCAAAGATCTGGTGCCCGCGCAGAAAGTCATACAGCCCTTTGCGGTCAGCTACCTGGATCACGTACAGGTGGTAGGCGTGGCCCGTCTCACCCGCCTCGGTCATAGCCGCCGGATTGGTGCCCAGCACTGCTATACCTTTCGCGTCTGCAAAAGCTTCATCGTATACCCTGGCGATCTGCCTTCTGCGGACCATGCCCTCGTCGGCGCGGCTCAGCTGGCTGATGCCCAGGGCGCAGAGCATGTCGGGAATGCGGTAGTTGTAGCCCAGTGCCTGCATCTCCATGTACCAGCCGCCGTGGTTCTCCTCCAAAAGGTCCGCATCGCGGGTGATGCCGTGGGTGCGGTAGAGCAGTAGCTTCTTGTAGAGCGCCTCGTCGTTGGTGGTCACCATGCCTCCCTCGCTCGTGGCGATGTGCTTGACGGGGTGGAAGGAGAAGATGGCCATGTCAGCATACCTGCCGTTGCCGCAGAACTGCCGCTCGCCTTTGCTGTCGACAAAGAAGCCGCCCGGGGAGTGGGCCGCGTCCTCGATGATCCACAGCCCGTGCTCGTCGGCCAACCCACGCAGTTGCTCCAGGTTCACCGGGTTGCCGGCAAAGTCCACTGGGATGATGCCGCTGTAGTAGCCCTTGGGTTTGCTCTCCACCATCTGCCGCACCTGCTCTATGTCGATCAGGGCCGTGGCCGGGTCGACGTCGCAGAACTCCATTGTGCCGCCACAGTAGCGCACGCAGTTGGCCGAGGCCACGAAGGTGATGGGGGTGGTGATCACACGCGAGTTCTCGTTCACGCCCAGCGCCATAGTGCACAGGTGCAGCGCGGCCGTGCCGTTGCTTACAGCCACGGCGTACTTGGCCCCCACATACCTGGCGAAGGCCTGCTCAAACTCCGCCACCTTCGGGCCCTGCGTCAGGAAGTCAGACTGCAGCGTCTCCACCACCGCCTGTATGTCGGCCTCGGTGATGTGCTGACGTCCATAAGGTATAGGGCGCATGTGCTTCTCGTTTTGCATGGCAGGAGGAAAAAGAAGTTTAAGAGTTTAGGAGTTGGGGAGTTTAGGAGTTAAGAGTTAAAAGTGGCGAAGGTACTGTAGGGACAGGTCGCAACCTGTCCGAATCATGCACAAACAACAATTAACAATCAGCAATCAACACTTTAACAATTTAAGCCTTAAAATTTGGATCAACATGCTGACGAATCTGCTCACGCAACTGCTCAACAGTGAGCCATTCGGTGTTGGTGCCGGAGTTATACTTGAAACCCAGCTCCACCATTTTGCCATTGTGTGCTTTCATGAAATCCTCCACCGTCCAAAGCGGGGTAGAAGGCACAATCACGTAGTATTTATCAAGCTCCACAGTGTTAAGTGAATCGGTCTCAGTGATCATCTCTTCGTGCAGCTTCTCTCCCGGACGTATACCTACCACTTCTTGTTTACAGTTCGGACCAATGGCTTCAGCCAGGTCGGTGATCACATAAGAAGGAATCTTCGGCACAAAGATCTCACCTCCCCAGTGATGCTGCAGCGCATGGAAAACCAGTTCCACACCTTCTTCCAGCGAAATATTGAAACGGGTCATCTCCGGATGGGTGATCGGCAACACACCTTCTTCACGCTTTTTCAAGAAGAAAGGAACCACTGAACCACGGGAACCGATCACATTGCCGTAACGCACGACTGAGAACTTGATGTCGCGCTTGCCCTTCATGTTATTGGCGGCTACGAAGAGCTTATCAGAGCACAGTTTGGTTGCGCCGTAGAGGTTGATCGGAGCAGCGGCTTTGTCAGTAGACAGTGCCACCACATGCTTCACGCCGGTGTCAAGGGCAGCATTGATGATGTTCTCGGCACCCAGCACATTTGTCTTTATGCATTCCATGGGGTTGTACTCAGCAGCAGGCACCTGTTTCATGGCAGCGGCGTGCACTATAATGTCGATGCCCTCACAAGCTCTTTTGAAACGATCGCCGTCGCGTACGTCGCCAATAAAGTAGCGAACGGAATTGTACTTGCTGTGCGGGAAAACCTGCGACATCTCAAACTGCTTCAGCTCGTCACGGGAATAGATCACCACCCTTTTCACATCCGGAAAACGGGCGTATACCATCTCCACGAACTTCTTTCCAAACGAGCCCGTGCCGCCCGTTACGAGTATAGCTTTATTATTTAGGTCTAATGCCATGCTTATTTTTTGCTTAATACCAGGCTCAGAAACTGTAACCCACGCCAAGCTGCAAGTTAAATATTTAATTGTTGATCTGTAATTGTTAAATTGTTGGATGGATAAATTGTTGATGGCTAATATTGGGATGAAGTTCTTAATTTGCATGAAGCGAGGTAAGCAGGGAATAAATTGATCTGTACATGTGCTTCGTTGTCCAAATTTAAATTCCAAAACCTCTCTATGTTAAAGAAGGCTTTTTTTGGCGTACTCCATGCTTTAGGATACTATTCCCGCTATACCTCGGTGTTGCACCATCCGGACAAACAGGTTTTTACTCCCGGCTATGTCCTCGACTTTAATGAAGTGGAGAGAGCATTCCTGGAAGATTCAGCTCGTAGTTTTAACTACGCCATCGACTATAGCCTGGGCTATCGGCAGAAGGAGCAGTACCTGATTCGGTTGCAGAATGTGGAGGTGTTGGGTAACTCCGGTGCCGTGGTGCTGGATGGAAAGGTCGTGGTGGAATCGGTGGGAGAGGTGAGTCGGCTGGCCAAGTCGGACGCTTTCAAAGAAGTGTCGCTGCTACTGCCTAAAAATCAGAGCGGTCGCTATACCTCGGTGCTGCATCTGCCCTGGGCTGACAACAACAACTACCACTGGTTCTTTGACTGTCTGCCGCGTCTATACCTGGTGCTCGAAAATACCCAGGAGCCGATCCAAGTGATCATGCGACGCAACATGGCCCTATACCAACTCGAAACACTGGCTTTTGTCCTGAAAGACTATCCTCAGGCCGAGGTGGTCTATATAGGGAAGAATGAAAAATGGCAGGTTGATGAATTTGTATTGCCCTCTTTTGTGGCCAATGCACAAAGCGGTTACCTGCCCCGCGAGGTGGTGGACTGGCTGCGGCACAAGGTATGGCAGGGGTATGGTGTGCAGCAGAGCAGCCGCAAAAGGCGCATCTACATCAGCCGCGCCAAGGCCAAAACCCGCCGCGTGCTGAACGAGCAGGAGCTTTTACCGCTACTCGACAGGTATGGCTTTGAAGTGGTGCGTGCCGAGGAACTGACCTACCAGCAGCAGGTGCAGCTGTTTTATGAAACAGAAGCCGTCATCGCTCCCCACGGCGCCGGCCTGACCAACTTGCTTTTCTCGGAGCAATGCCAGGTACTGGAATTCCACCCAGCCAACCTGATCAAGACGCACTACTTCCTGCTCTGCAAAGCCCTCGACTTCAGGTATAGCGCAGTGATGGGCACAACAGGGGATAAATTGGAAAACTATACCGTGCCGATGCAGGAGGTAGAAGCGTGGTTGGAAGGTGTAGGAATTTAGGTATATTTAGTTAACTTGAATTTAAATAGAAGATTTGGCTATAAGCTACCTCCATACATCATGCAACTAGTGGGATATGGAGAAGAAGGTATTCTCTACAGTAGCCGAAAAATCTCAAAAGACTCAAACCGATTTGATCTGTTTGAGAAAATCGAAGAAGGCTTCTACCATTTCGCTGTATATAACTAAAAACAACGACAGCCCAACAAGGTGCAGCCTTAACCCAGCTACGCTCAGGCTTCGGCAGCACAAGACCGTCAAGATGTATGAATAAATCCCTGCTCACTTGCTTGCTGCTTCTTCTTTCTATTGCTGTTCAAGCACAATCTGAGGATAGGTGGGTAGCTTTTAGAGACAGCACTTCAACGTTGATCGGCTTCAAAGATGCTAATGGAAAAGTAAAGATAGCACCTAGGTTTTCGGAGGGGACTAGGGCAAACTACTTTGAGCACATTATTGCTGTGGTGGAGGAGAAGGAGGGCAGGGATGAAAACTATTATCTCACTAAAACTGGCAAAAAAGCTGGAAGGGATAGCCTGCACATCTTCGATTTTGAGGCAGATTGTGAAAGTGAGGGCTTTATACGATTCAGAGACAAAGCCTCCGGTCAGGTAGGTATGTTTGATAAGAATGGAAAGGTCGTGATTCCGGCCCTATACAATCACCTATCGAAGGTGCATAACGGCCTGGTGTGGGCATTGAAGGGTGCGACAGAGAGGTATCTGGACAAACACAAAGAACATTCCGTCTGGGAAGGTGGCGAAGAGCTACTCCTCAATTTGAAGCATGAGATTGTCCTGCGGAATTTTAAGTATGGTCGTAATGTGAATCTATACTCTTTCGAAGCCAGTGCTAAACCCGCCAAAGACCCAAACAGACAAAGCTTCAAATCTGAAAAAGGAGAGTTTTACTCTTTCATCGACTTCGATAGGGAATTTAAAAACTGGCTCAATTCGAACTTACTTAATTCCTTCACTTTTGATAATATGGCGAAAGCTTCACACGACAGCATAACCTTCTGGCTGGAATCGAACGGCTGGATAACAGAAGCTAAGGCGAGTTTCCTGATTAGAAATCTAGATTTGATCAGAGAGAAAATGCTGGTTGTGAAAAAAAACAAAGCCGATTATAATGTATTCATTGATGAGCTTAATCCTTACATGTTTAACGGCAGAAGTTTTGAGAAGTACTACAATAACTGCGGTGAAGCCATAATAGAAAAATATCCGGTTATGCATCTGGTGATCAACACCAAGGCAGGATCTGACGTGGTGCAGAATCGATTCGAGTTTTTGAGAACTGAAAACGGTTACAAACTGATAAGTTTAGTGATCAGGAATGGCGAAATAAAATGAGGTTAGCCTGTAGTGCTTATGCTATACCTTTGGTACTACTAAAAGGCATATTATTTGTGCTGACGAGTGGCTATACCGTCTCATCTGCCGGTGGATTCCCGATGGATGGGAAATCCGTGTCTCTAACCTACGTGGTAGAGGACACCGTGGAGGGTTTCCTGAAAGGAGAAGATACGATACTGAACTATACCTTGCAGTTGATCCATCAAAAGCCAGTTTTATAAGCCAGGAATTTTTAATGTCTTAAATCCTCACAGACAAACTTAAACATCCTATCACATGAAGTTTCTGAAGATCCTATACCTGGTATTTGCTGCCGCCATGCTGGTCGATTTAGTCACCTCCTTCTATACTGACCAGGAAGTATTCAGAGTAATTTTCTGGGAGACCAATATCGTGTGGTATCGTATCTATAAACTTTGTTTTTTGTTATTGGCTGCTGCAGCTTTCTGGGATCAACAGAAGCGTGAAAAATTAAACGAACAGTAAGCTGCCCGCTTGATTTTTAAAACAACACTAAACCTTACGGGGTGTCCGCTATCGAGCAGACGCCCCGTTTCTGTATTACGCTTCTTCCACCAAACCCAGCTCCCGGGTGGAGATTTCCCGCATTTCCACTTTCCGGATCTTGCCCGTTACCGTCATCGGGAACTCCTCTACAAACTTCCAGTACTTCGGTATTTTGAAGGTGGCGATCTGACCTTTGCAGTAGGCAGCAATGTCTTCGGGGGTAGCGTAGAATCCATTTCGGAGTTTCACCCAGGCCATCACTTCTTCACCGTATTTGTGGTCGGGCACGCCGATCACGTGCACATCCGAAATGGCTTCGTGGGTGAGCAGAAACTCTTCTATTTCTCGTGGCGCAATGTTCTCGCCACCCCGTATGATCAGGTCTTTGATGCGGCCACCACCTGCACATAGCCTTCCTCGTCCATCACGGCTAAATCACCAGTGTGCATCCAGCCATTTTGAAGCACCCGCGCAGTTACATCCGGCATATCCCAATAGCCCAGCATCACCGAGTAGCCACGGGTGCAGAGTTCGCCTTTCTGCCCGCGCGGCACGATCAGGCCTGTTTCCGGGTCCACAATCTTTACCTCCAGGTGCGGGTGTACCTTGCCCACGGTCGATACGCGTTTCTCCAGCGGATCGTCCAGCTGGCTCTGCGTCGAGACAGGGGAGGTTTCGGTCATGCCATAGCACACGGTCACCTCCCGCATGTTCATCCGCGACTGCACCTGTTTCATGGTTTCGATGGGGCAGTTGGAGCCGGCCATCACGCCGGTGCGCAACGTCGAGAAGTCGTATTGTTCGAAGTTGGGGTGCTCCAGCTCGGCGATGAACATGGTTGGCACACCATAGAGTGAGGTGCATTTTTCGGACTGTACGGTCTGCATGACCTGTTCCGGGTCAAAGGTCTCGGCCGGAATGACCATGCAGGCGCCGTGTGTGATGCAAGCCAGATTTCCGATCACCATCCCGAAGCAGTGGTAAAAGGGCACCGGTATACAGACGCGATCCTGCTCGGTATACTTCAGCGTCTCCCCGATAAAAAAGCCGTTGTTGAGGATATTGTGATGGGAGAGGGTCGCACCTTTGGGCAAACCAGTAGTACCCGAGGTATACTGAATGTTGATCGGGTCATCGAACTGCAAGGTCGCTTCCCGCTCCGCCAGCTCCTGATCAGTCACGGCTTGCCCTGCTGCGATAAAACGTTCCCAGTCACGCTCCATGATCACGGTGCGGGTCGGGTATTCACAGTCAGGGCGTATGTGATTGAGCATTTCCACATAGTCCGTCTGCCGGAAGTAGTGCGATGCGATGAGCAAACTGATCTGGCTTTGCTTCAGGGCATACTTCAGGTCATTGGTTTTGTAGGCCGGATTGATGTTAACGAGTACCGCACCCACACGGGCAGTGGCAAACTGTACCAGCACCCACTCCACCCGATTAGGCGACCAGATGCCCACCCGGTCTCCTTTCTTTATCCCATAGGCCATCAGACTTTTGGCCACTTGCTCCACTTGTTCCCACAGCTGTCTGTAAGTGGCGCGGTAGTTTTGCGTCACCATCACAAGGGCTTCACGGTCGCCAAATTTTTCTACTGTGTTGCGTAAGCTTTGTCCGATGGTTTCGCCGCGAAGGGGCGTGGTGCTTATGCCGTGGCTATAGGAGGGCGTGCTGTTCATGGGATCGTACCTTTAATATTGCTGTGTATTTGTCAGTTGGTTGCACAATTCATGTTTGAACATTTAAGTTAAAAATCGTCTTCCAGAAAAGCACGTGAAATGTTGCTAATTTGCTATAGCTGGAAAAGTGTAGAGGGCTATACCCAGAACCATGATTTCCGTAGCCGTCTGCAGGTATAGTATATTGATTGCGGGTATAAAGGATTATTATCTTAATTTTAGAGTGATGGTAGGTATAGTTAGTTACGAAGGGAGAAACAACTTGAGCCATCAGCTTGATCTAAAACCAAACAGACCGTTCTATGGAAATCATATCGCTTGCAGACCGTCCGGAATTGACGCAACCAGCTATTCAATATTTCTGGAAGTGCTGGGGCAGCGCATCTAACTTCAAGTTTTATGAGGACTGCATCCTGTACTCGGTTCAGGATAAGTCGCGGCTGCCTATGTTTTATGTGCTGCTGCATGAAGAGCGTATTGTAGGCTCCTACGCTCTGCTCACCAACGATATCATCAGCCGACAGGACCTGATGCCCTGGCTGGCCTGCCTCTATGTGAACGAAGAGCACCGTGGCCAAGGTATAGCCAGCCAGCTACTACAGCACGGTCTGGCAGAAGCAAACCGTCTTGGCTATCAACAGCTACACCTGAGCACAGACCTTGAGAACTTCTATGAACGCAAAGGCTGGCTATACCTTACTGATGGGTATAATGTGATGGGAGAGGCTATTAAGATCTATACCTGCAAAACTGCTCAATCATCTTCGAAATCTTCCTGAGGGGACTATTATACTAAATGCTCCCATAACTATCCGACACTAACTACATGCCGCTTACAGGATTGGAAATACGCAGCTTTTCCCGGACTTTCAATCGGAATACAATCTCAAGCAATCTTATTTTATTAATTATACTTTATTAATGATTAATGGAATAATAATTGCTTGCATAGAATATTATGAATACATTGTAATTAACGTTCCACCTCTAATAGAGCTACATGATGAATAAACTTTACAAATCCGGCCTGATCCTGGCTTGCCTCTCCTTTTCATTTTATAGCTGCGACTCCAATAAGGAGGGTGAAGATGTGTTACCTACCCAAGACGAGCTAGAGTACATCGTAATTGACGCCAATACCACTGACCAGCCTGTCCGACCTGATATAAATGCGAATATTGATGGGGCGTTTGCTTACAGAGAAAATCATTATATAGCTCCAGCGCCCCATCAGTTTACCATTGACAAAAAATACTTTTGGGCACACTACAGCGGTTAGGACAAAAATGTGACTGAACTCCCACTTCATGGTAGCAAAGTAAATGGGGAGGCCATGTGCATGAATGGCCTTACAGGCTGTGACAATTTAAAGCCTTCTACTCTCTGGAACTTTTATGGAACGCAGGCGCAGGACAGGAGGCTGAAATGGGAGTATCTCAACAAAGACAAAAGCAAAGGTTATCGTGTAGAAATGACCAACGTCCCAACGCCTGCCACTGTAGTAGAAGCGCCTGTTCGTATTTTGTGGGGGGAAAACATCAATTTTCAATTTGAAAGAAACAGTGCGGCAGATAGTGTTGTAATAGCGCTGCTCTTTGTGCCTAAAGACAAGATAGACGATATACTTCCATTCCCAGTTATTGGAGGTACGCGATCATGGATATTCGCTGCCAAACCTAACGAATCGTCGATTACCATGAAGAAAGAAGTGCTGCAAAGCATGGGGCAGAGATCTGGATTTCCGACTGCAAACGATTCAGTTTTCGTTAATGTAATGACATCCCGCCATGTTATCAAAAATATAGACAACAAGAAGATATTGATCTCCTACACGATAAATGATATAAGACCTGTCGTGCTGGAAAGAGATGTCGACTAAACCTTAGCAGCTTTTGCCGTTAACCGCTTCACCACCTTGGCCAGCTTCTCTGTCAGGGCCCTTCTCGAAAACTGCGAATGGTTGATGTAGGGCAGGTCAAGGTTCGGTTGATGGACCAGGCTTTGCTCATCTGCATCATGTGGTCAAGCATCAGCTCGTAGGCCGTGTAGTGGAACAGGCGGCCGGCACCGCATTCGTCAATGATGCGGTCGGTGTCGGAGTGTACAGGGCCCAGGCAAACGATCGGTTTGTTCGACGCCAGATACTCAAACAGCTTGCCCGGCACATTGGAGTACACGGCGGGTACATCAGCGATGGCCATGAGCAGCATCGTGCTTTCCATCAGGTACTTAATGGCTTCGTTATGCGGCACGTGCGGCACAAATTCCGTTATACCTTCCAGTCCGGCCTTACGGATACGCTGTTTCACACCCTCCGACGCTTTGCCCACAAAGCGTAGCTTGTAGTTGATATCGGTGTTCACAGACCTTAGGTGCGCAATCGCCTTCAGAAACACATCAATGTTATAGTTTTCTGTGATCGTACCGGTATAGGTGATCAGGAACTCGTCCTGTGGTGGCGTAGAAGGGTATATAAAGTCATCCTCATCATACCCGTTCGGGATTACATGGATCTTATCCGGATTTATATTAACGGGTTTATTCAGAAAAAGTCGTTTCGTATCCTCACTGGTCACGACTACAGCATCGGCCTTCTCGAGCACCTGCAGCTCATATTTCTTATCGATGCGCTTGGCGATAGGGGTGTGGTACAGCTGGTCGTAATAGTGAATGTTTGTCCAGGGTCGCGGAGGTCCGCTATCCAGGGCAGGCCGTACTTTTCCTTCAGCTTCAGTCCGATCAACTGGGTTGAGTGAGGAGGGCTGGTGGTGAGGATTGCCTGGAACTGGTTCTTCTGCAGCAGCTCGCCGGCCTTCCTGAGGGCATACTTGTTCCAACCCACACGGGCATCCGGTATAAACAGGTTGCCGCGCACAAATTTGAATACCTTATCCAGGAAGCCGGTTTTAGCCTCCTCGTTGGCAAAGCCGCTGTAAGGAATTTCTTTCTTGCCGGAGAGTTTTTTGTAATACTCAAAAGGCTCTGAGGTGGCGGTGCGGTACACGGCTGTACCTTCGGGTACTTCTCTTGCAAACGTGTGATCCAGCACCGGGTAAGAGGCTTGCCGCTCATCTACGGTCAACACACTTGGTCGCACACCCGCCTGTGGCAGGTATTTACAAAACTTGAGTCCACGCTGCACGCCCGGCCCTCCTGAAGGGGGCCAGTAGTAGGAGATGTATAGTAAATTGATCTGGTCTGTTTTTTCCAAAGCGATCAGTAGAATAACTTCTTTCCCAAAGATAACGAATGATGCTTAATGATTAATGACGAATGAATAATGAGTTGTAGCCATCTGTAAACATTAATGCAATATGATTCAATATGGCTGTATTCGGCTAATCAACAAAATAGGTTCGCTTACAGATTACAGCCTGAGCAAAAAAACAATGGCCATCAGCTCGTCATCCCATTCTGCACCCATTTTTCATTTTATCTATCTATTCGGCATTACTCATTATTCAGTACCCATTCATCATTACTATAGCAACTATTCCTGATATTCCTTAGTTTTGTAGGTAAATCCAGAATTAGAGAGATGTTTGATAATTTAAGTAACAAACTAGACCGCGCCTTTAAAACCCTCAAAGGCCAGGGAAGCATCACAGAAATCAACGTAGCTGCCACCATCAAAGAGGTACGCCGTGCCCTGGTGGACGCCGACGTGAACTATAAAGTAGCTAAAACAGTAACCGACAAGATCAAGGACGAGGCCATGGGCCGCGACGTACTCATCGCTGTATCTCCGGGCCAGTTGATGGTGAAGATCGTGTACGAGGAGCTGACAGAGCTGATGGGCGGCCATAAGCAGGACATCAACCTGAAAGGCGAGCCAGCCATCATCCTGATCGCGGGTCTGCAGGGTTCTGGTAAAACCACCTTTACAGGCAAGCTGGCGAACTACCTCAAAAAGCAGGCCGCAGTGTGATGGTGGCTGCCTGCGACGTGTACCGTCCGGCTGCAATCAACCAGCTGCAGGTACTGGCCGAGCAGGTAGGAGTAGAGGCTTATACCGAACTGGAAAACAAGAACCCGGTTCAGATCGCCCTCAACGCGGTAGCGCATGCCAAAAAGACAAACAAGAAAGTAGTCATCATCGATACCGCCGGTCGTTTGGCCGTGGACGAAGCCATGATGAAAGAAATAGCCGAGATCAAGGCGGCCGTGAAGCCAACCGAGACCCTGTTCGTGGTAGACTCCATGACCGGTCAGGATGCGGTGAACACAGCCAAGACCTTTAACGAGCGCATCAACTTCGACGGTGTGGTGCTCACCAAGCTCGACGGTGACTCACGTGGTGGTGCTGCCCTGTCGATACGTGCGGTAGTAGAGAAGCCAATCAAATTCATCTCAACGGGTGAGAAGATGGAGGCGCTTGACCTGTTCTACCCGGATCGTATGGCTCAGCGTATCCTCGGCATGGGTGACGTAATCTCCCTCGTCGAGCGAGCGCAGCAGGCCTTTGACGAGGACGAGGCGAAGCGCATCAACAAGAAGATCCGCAAGAACCAGTTCAACTTCGACGACTTCCTGACCCAGCTCGAGCAGATCAAGAAGATGGGTGACATCAAGGACCTCGTGGGCATGATCCCGGGTGTTGGTAAGGCCTTGAAAGATGTAGAGATCGATGAGGGAGCCTTTAAGCCAATCGAAGCGATCATCAAATCGATGACACCCCAGGAGCGCGAGAACCCGGATATGATCAGCGGCAGCCGTCGTGCCCGTATCGCGAAGGGATCAGGTACGGACATCACGCAGGTGAACAATCTGATGAAACAATTCAATGATATGCGCAAGATGATGCGCTCCATGAACAAGATGGCCGGTACCAAAGGCGGTATGGCTAACCTTGCCAAGATGATGGGCGGACGTCGTTAAGCGATTCTGGAGATACAGCAAAGGGCTGAGCTTTCAATAGCTCAGCCCTTTTTATTTAGGAGCAATCCGTGTGCAGTTTCAGTATACCTGCTTATTTTCCTTGCTTGCCCAGCGTCTGAACGCTTCTTGTGCTTCTTCCCGGAGCATCTGTTCCATCGGGATAAAACGGTCTGGCGCATCTTTGTCTATTTCGTCGTAAATGAACTGATCATCAAAGCCCACTGCAGCCGCATCAGCTTTGGAGTTGGCATAGTATACCTTACGGGGGCGGGCCCAGTAAATAGCGCCCAGGCACATGGGGCAGGGTTCACAACTGGTGTACAGCTCACAATCTGTCAGCTGAAAGGTACCTAGCGCCTGACAGGCTTTGCGTATGGCATCCACCTCGGCATGGGCAGTCGGGTCGTTGGTGGCCAGTACATTGTTGTACCCACGGGCAATGATCTCTCCATCACGCACGACGACAGCGCCGAAAGGGCCACCAAAACCCGCTTCCATTTTCTCCAGAGAAAGCCTGATCGCTTCCCGCATAAAGTTTTTCTGTTCTTGTGTCATATGATTAGCTTCACGCTGCAACATACGTAATCGGACTAGCGTCTGGTTAATGAGCCGCGAATTTTAATCCCTGATTTTCTGTGGGGAAGTAGCCAGAATTGTTTGTGGGAAGCTTATCCGAATTTCTATCAGATAAGTATATATAATAGCAATAGCTTACACTACACTTGTGCCTTTTAACGCATACTCGTAGTGCAAGCTATTCTAGCTATTGCTGCTTCCCTTATAAGCAAGCAGCCGGTATTTTAACTGTTAAGTATCTGATTATGTCAGTATATTGTTTTTTAATTGTATTATAAATATCTTCTACTGCTAAATACGAACCATATTTGGTATTAGTTTTGAACAGTCTAAATACGTAAGTATATTTTCGAGATAAATACTGATAATTGGAACTGTCTGATAGCAAATGATTAACAACAGCATGATGAAAAATATTTGTTTGCCTTATTTACAGTTTTCCCCATTTAGGATTCCTCTGCTGAAGTGGGGTGCTATTGTACTTTTTGTCGCCATGCTCGGTGCCTGCACCGCCACACGCGAACAGGAGATAGAAGGAGACGTGAACGAGTTTCGGTCATGGGTGAATACCCAGACAAATAAACTGGAAGAGCGAACGGAAGAAGACTGGAAAAGAACAAAAGAAGACTTTAAGCGTCGCACGGAAGAGCTTGATCGAAAGCAGGAAAGCTTCTCGGAGAAGTTAAAAGCCGACTATCAGCAGATCAAAGCCGATTTCAAAGCCCGTGAAAGAGAGCGCGACAAGCTGGCTGTTGATCAGGCCCAGCTAACAAAGTGGGAGCGCGACCTGCTGGGGCAGTATGCCAATGGCACCTCCCTGAGTGCTGATAATGTAGAAGAAGCCTATAAAAACTTTATGAGCAATGTGCGGGCCCGACATAAAACCTGGGACCAGCAGGACTGGAACATGGCGGCCTCCGTGCTGGATGAGCTGAACCAGCGCAAAGAGGCTTTCGACGAACTGCCCGATGAAACAGAAGTGCGCATCAAAGCCCTTCAGATGGAATTTGTCGCTTTGAAAGAAAGCGAAACAGCCAACGAATAACACGCTATTAACTCCTTACACCCTATGGCCAACCTAGAGAACTTAACACCTGAGCTATACCTTGTCAAAGCTTTTACAGAACAGCCGAATGGAGGCAACACGGCTGGTGTCGTGCTTTTTGCTGACAAGCTTTCACATGAAAGACGCCAGAAGATAGCCGCCATGCTGGGGCTGTCAGAAACAGCTTTTGTATCAGCCTCCAATGTAGGGGATGTGAAAGTCGAGTTCTATACGCCCATAAAGCAGATTCCGCACTGCGGTCACGCGACGGTAGCAGTCTTTAGTTTGCTGTGGAAGAAAGGGCTGCTGCTTAATGGCAGCGCAGTGAAAGAATCCATAGAAGGCCCACGGCAGATCAGTTTTGAAGGAGGCAAGGTATACCAGGCGCAACTGCCGCCTCAGTATACGCCCATTGAAGCTGCAGCTATCAATCCCCATCTGATTGCCGCAGCGCTTGGGCTTCCGGAGGGTTTCGCTTTCCCGTCAGTGCCCGTCATTGCAAGCACAGGAGTTCCTTTTTTGCTGGTGCCTATTCCTGACGAGGGTACCCTGCATCAACTTCAACCTGATCAGGAACTTGTTCGATCAGTCTCGGATAAGGCGGGTTTGGTAGGCTTCTACGCATTCACGACGGCTACATCGCTTGCTGACGCAAATGCCCGTATGTTTGCCCCAAGCTATGGTATACCTGAAGAGTCTGCCACCGGTATGGCAGCGGGACCGCTTGCCTGCTACCTGCACGATTATCTGCAGCAGCAAAAACCAAATTTCCTGATACACCAGGGTTATCACATGCGCCACCCGTCACCAAGTCAGATCGAAGTGATGCTGCAGCTTGACGGAGAGGGGCACATCACAGGCTTGCGGGCCGGGGGGCACGGACTTGTGATTAGACAGATGGAGTTAGGAGATTTTTAGGTCTGGTTACTTTAGCCACTGCTGCCGCAGTCGGGAGATTTGCCGGGCATGGTGATCGAAGTGGTCCTGCAGAAAAGCCAGTGTTTGGGTGATTGTGAGCATACCTGCATACGGGTGACGAAAAACACACTTGTCCAACAATGGACGCGGAAGCTCCGTCAGGGTGTCCTCGAGCTGATAGCGGGCCGCGTCCCACTGGATGCGCAGTGAGTTCAGGCTTGCGTGTGCCGGTACTTTCGCGACTGCGGCAGGTGCCTTGAATTTCATGCCCGAATGAAGTGCAACACGAAGCAAGAGAGAGCGGAGTGTATGCGCCAGTGAGGCAGATTCCAGTTCTTCTTCCTGCACTTTGCGCTGAATGTAACTGTTGGTCAGTTGCTCTACCTGTATCAGGTGAGCTACAATCTGGTTGATGGACCACTTACCAGTGGCGGCGGGCCGGTTTAAAAGCTCTTCATCCAGGCCCTCGAGCTCGCCGATCAGTCGGTTGCGCGACTCTTCCAGTTTTAAGTATCGGCTTTCAAGCACAGGATTCATGAATTGAATGTGGCTAAATAGTGTCGTGTTCATAGGTAAACGCAGGTCTAGGTCGATTATTGATTGCCAATCTACATAAATTTCTGATTAATGCAACGGGGTATGCTATTTTTTTATCTCTAAATAGTTGATAATTAGGCAAGTGATTCAATATGGAGTAAAATATATAATTGGATAAGTTCAACTTTAAGAAAAGAAAGGAAGAGATTTCTTTTCTTTGCAAAAAAGAATCAGACAGCATGAAGATGACTAATGACCCGGTAGGGGCTGCTATACAGGACTTTATGGCCGGAAACCTTGAGGCAAGCATCGTGGTGGAAAGTAACCTGACCGAAGATGACGAGATAAGAGTAGCTTACCTGTTTCGCACACCCGATGGAATGCCGGAACTAGAACTGCTGGCGCTGGAGGCCTGCCGCGGGCGTGTACTGGATGTGGGCGCGGGGGCCGGTTGCCACAGCCTGGCGCTGCAGGAGCGTGGGGTTGATGTAACAGCGCTCGATCTGTCAGCCGGAGCGGTACAGGCCATGCAGGCGCAAGGTGTACGGCAGGTAGTGCAGCAGGATATTTTTAAACTGAGTGGCGAGCGATATGACACGCTGCTGCTGCTGATGAACGGAATAGGTATAGCCGGTGACCTGGAGGGGCTGGAGCGCTTCCTGGAGCATGCCAAAACGCTTCTTAATCCGGGTGGGCAGATTCTGCTCGAGTCCTCTGACATACTCTACATGTTTGAAGAAGAGGATGGCTCTGTGCTGCTTGATCTGAATGCGGGCTACTATGGGGAAGTAATGTATAATATGCGCTACAAGGAGCATGAGACAGGAGAGTTCAGGTGGCTTTTTATTAATCCTGCTATCCTAGAAGACTACGCTACTGACCACGGCTATACCTTCGGGCAGGTTTATGAGGGCGAGTTTGGCAACTACCTGGCCCGACTCGTGCTTCAGCCTGCCTAGCATTGCGCTCTCTGCCTTTCCCAAATCCTGGAGTACGCTTTGCCGTATGGGATTACTTAAGGGAAACAGAAAGCAGGTATGCAGAAAAAGCTTAAAACAACCTGGGAACTTACCAAGCAGACTTTTAAGAAGTTCTTCGACGACAATCCACTGGATTACGCCGCGATCATCGGCTTTTATACCATCTTCTCGCTGCCAGCCGTCCTGATCATCACCATCCGGATTGCAGGTGCTGCTTTTGGGCAGGATGCAGTGCGTGGGGAGGTCGTAAATCAGGTTGGCGGAATCATGGGGCGCAACAGCGCATCCCAGATCCAGAGCATTATCGAAAATGCCAGCCAGTCGGAGTCAAGTACTATTGGGACCATTGTGGGCGTGCTGGTCATGGCCTTTAGTGCGACAACCGTGTTTGTAGCGCTGCAGGACTCGCTCAATGCCATGTGGAAGGTGAAAGCAAAGGCAGACAAAGGCCTTATGAAACTGGTGCTCGGGCGCATCCTGTCGCTGGCGCTGGTAGTCAGTTTCGGGTTTCTGCTGCTCGTCTCGCTCTCGATTGATGTGGTGCTGGGACTGGTGTATGATTACCTGCGGCAGGAGCTCTCAGGTATAGCGGTATACCTGGTCACGATTGGTAACATGCTGGTATCCATTGCCATTGCCACTGTTATTTTTGCGGCTATCTTCAAAGTACTGCCAGACGCCAAAATTCGCTGGCCGAATGTATGGGTGGGCGCTGCGGTCACAGCCATACTGTTTACACTGGGCAAGTACGTCCTCAACATTTACTTTCAACATGACCCACTGGCCGATACCTACGGGGCTGCCGGCTCACTCGTACTGATTCTGGTTTGGGTATACTATACCTCGATCATCTTTCTTTTGGGCGCGGAATTCACGCAGGTATATTCCGAAGAACATGACCAGGGGATAAAACCCTCTGACACCGCCGTAAAGGTGGAGAAGCAGGAAGTGGAGGAAGATGAAGAAACTGGCAAGGTGGAGGTAAAACGGAAGTCGGGGCTAAACTAAAACGAACACGGCTGGCAGGAGACAAACAATTTTTGACTGAAACGTATAAAACAGGCAGTTTTAAACGGAATAAGAGAAACTATAGCATAAATTCTAAAATATAACCTATGAAAAACCTTAAATCAGTATTCGCAGCATTTGCGCTACTCTCCCTGTTTCTATACAGTTGTCAGGATGGCGGTTCCGATACCACAGGATCGCAAGATAACACCACCATGGAGTCACAGCATGATGACTCGCAAGACATGGAATCACATCATGGCGAATCCAGTTCCGTAGCATCTGGCACGTACCAGGCAACGTGAAAAAAGTAGAACCTGAACGGACTGAGATCTATGTGGAAACTGACGATAACAAAACACTAGAACTTTATTTCAGAGAGACTACCAGGCTGACCAGAAACGGCGAAACAGTTACATTCGACCAACTGAAGGAAGGCAATAGAGTAGAGGTGCAAGTCGAGAATGAAGGCGACCGCCTCAACCCGATTGCTGTAAGAATACTGGATTAGAAACAGGAACGCGTTGCGGCCTGAACGCAGGCAGTCACTTTAAATTGCGTTCCGAGAGCTTTAAAAAGAATTACTGTGCATTCCTGGCTAGTAACTTTACGCTGGAAGTACTTGGTTCTTTCCATAAAGTCGCTATCAAACACAAAACGCCCCCTGGCTTTTGAGTCAGGGGGCGTTTTTATTTATTGTAAGAAGCTGCTTAAGCTTTCTTATACATTACTTGCTTTACCGCTTCAATCGTACGCTCCACGTTTGGAAGGGAGGCTTCGATCAGAGTAGGGGCATAAGGAAGAGGCACGTCGCGGCAGGTTACACGCTTCACAGGGGCATCCATGTAATCGAATGCGTTGCTCTGGATGTGGTAAGCCAGCTCAGCAGAGATGGAGGCCAGTGGCCAGGCTTCTTCAACTACGACCATGCGGTTGGTTTTTTTCACAGACTCGATCAGCGTTTTGTAGTCGATCGGGCGCACCGTGCGCAGGTCGATTACTTCCGCATTGATGCCATCCTTTGCAAGTTCCTCCGCGGCAGCCAAAACAACTTTCATCATCTTGCCAAACGATACGATGGTCACGTCAGAGCCTTCGCGTTTGATGTCAGCCACACCGATCGGAATCAGGTACTCTTCTTCAGGCACCTCGCCTTTGTCGCCGTACATCTGCTCAGACTCCATGAAGATCACCGGATCGTTGTCGCGGATAGCAGACTTCAGAAGACCTTTGGCGTCGTATGGGTTAGAAGGAACAACTACTTTCAAACCAGGCGTGTTAGCGTACCAGTTTTCGAAGTTCTGGGAGTGCTGAGAAGACAGCATACCAGCGCTACCTGTCGGGCCGCGGAATACCATCGGGCAGGAGTACTGACCGCCTGACATAGACATCATTTTGGCGGCAGAGTTGATCACCTGGTCTATGGCTACCAGTGAGAAGTTGAATGTCATGAACTCTACGATAGGGCGCAGGCCGTTCATAGAGGCACCTACGCCAATACCGGCAAAGCCAAGTTCGGCAATAGGAGTGTCAATCACACGCTCAGGACCAAATTCGTCCAACATGCCCTGGCTCACTTTGTAAGCACCATTGTATTCGGCTACTTCCTCACCCATCAGGAACACGCTCTTGTCACGGCGCATTTCCTCTGACATGGCTTCACGAAGGGCTTCTCTAAACTGTATACTTCGCATATTAATGTTAAAATCTCGGTTCAGTTGGTAAAATTAAGATAAGTCTGTCAATTTGCAATGTATAGCGCGTAACTTATCGTATCATCGCTTCCCGGAATGCTGTTTGCCGTGATAGGCGGCGAACTCCGGGTCATCAAATGCGCGTTCCATATAGCTGCGGTCCTTCTGTATAGCCCGGCGTAAATGGATGCGCACCATGCCTTCGTTCTGCTGGCGAGCACCCACGATGGCCAGTGAGTAATGCGCCAGCGGATCATCCTGCTTTAGCTCCAGCGCTTTTTCATAATAGTCTCGTGCTCCTTCGTAGTTTTCTTTCAGCAGGTAACTCAGGCCCAGGTTCATGTTGGTTTGGTAATCGTCGCCAGAGTAGGTCAGGCTGCGGATGGCCTCGTCATAGAGGCCCATTTCCATTTCAAGGGCGGCTTTGTCGGTGAAGATACGGTGCAGAAGCTCCTGCTCACCACCCATTTTAATGGCATAGTCGTAGATCTGCAGGGCCTTCTCACGTTCGCCGCGCAGGTGATAGGCGCTGGCCAGCGCGTAGTTTACTTCGGCCGTTGGATTGCGGAATCCGGCAAAGTTCAGATTATGAATGGCTTTGTCGAGCAGTGCTTCTCTGGCCTTCGTACGGTACTCTTTGCGGGCCATCTCAGTATATACCACGCCCAGGTTGTAGTAGGCAGGCCACTTGTCGGTGGTTTTCACGGCAGCTTCGTAGAGTTTGCGGCGCTCAGCCAGCAGGGGAGTAAGGGTGGCAGCATACTGCAACTCGTCTGCCGTCAGCACATCAGCGCTGGCAGACTCGTCGGCGATACGGCGGGCCAGCAGGTATAGCTCGTAGTCAGATTTGCGGGCGCGGTTGTAGTCCACCTCTACACGGGCAAAGCGCATGGTCGGGTAGATGTACTTGCGTACGTAATCGAAAGCTGCACTCTGCTGCAGGGCATTTGCTTTCTGCTTTTCGGAGCCAGTACCTTGCAGTATCGTAGCTATCTCCTGCTTCTGGGCTTTCGGCAAAGCCGACTTATTTACGCGCTCCAACAAGGTTGCCCAGTCGGTTGGCTCTGTTTCCGTGCTGATCTCCACCTTCTTACCCGAGTAGTCGAGCAGACTGACCTTGCTGCGGTAGTAGTCGGCGAGCGCTTTGGCGCGTTTCTGTGCCAGGTCAGTGCCTTTTTCGTTAGGCGCCTGGCTTCCGATCACCTTGATGGTCTGCTGCTTCACCGTGTCCATCGCGTACTGATCCAGCAGGGGGAGGTTTTCACCCAGGTAGTTTTTGGTGGCGAATTGGTTTTCGTCGAAGTAGAACATGATGCTGGCAGGACCTTCGGCCATGGTCTTGTAGTTATCCGGCACATAGGTATAGTCGTTGCTGCGCACCATCAGCAGAGCCGTGGTGTTGAGGCCAGTTGCTACCTGCTCTTCCCGGGTATAGGCCACCCGGTCGCGCTTGCGCTTGTCGATAGCGGTACCCTGCACCAGTAACCGGCCTTTGTTCTTGTGCGGAGCGTAGGGGAAGCAAACTCCTGCGTGATGGTCGGGCGACGGTTTTCGTATAGATAATTGCCGATATCAAAGTTAAGTGCACCCAGGTGTTCCCGCTGCTGGCCGGCAGCTTCGTATACCACATCGATCTTATAGCGGTAGTCCTGGTTGTTCTTCAGCATCTTCTCAGGCAGGGTGGCCTTTAGCTCAAATACCACTTCTTCGCCGTTGGCGACAAGTGGATTTGGGGTGACTTCAATTTCCTGCTTTTGGGCTTGTTTTACCATGCGCTGCAGGGTGCAGCCTGTGTTGGCCGTGAGCATAACAACAGCCAGGGGCAGGAACAAAGCAGCGTTTTTTTTGTTGTGTTTCATATCCGAATCAGGTATACAACGTAAGATATAGGTAGCGACCTGCGTTATAGCGTTGCATTTATGGGGTTTGTCGATTTTTTTTTTGACAGTGACCTGTATAATTCCTACTTTTAAAATTAAATCAAACGAAAGTGAAAAGGCTACAATATTTTATCGAATCTCAGGCTTTTGGTGTCTGCGCCATGTTGGGTGAGAAGCTTGGCATAGCCTCTAGCAGCATCCGCCTGTCCTTTATCTACATTTCGTTTTTCACACTGGGCTCTCCGATCATCCTGTACTTTATCATGGCCTTCTGGATGAACGTAAGCAAGCACCTGCGCCGCGAGCGTAGCACCGTCTGGGATCTATAAGTCCCGCACCGTGCGTCGCTGGCGCACAAAGTACTGCCACACAATACTTCCTCTGTAAACGCCCGTCATAGCCGGAAAAGTACCTTTCAGCTGTTGTTCTTTTCTGCGCTGGCGCCAGTACTTGTTGTTGCGGAGTATCGCAACGTGTGCATCGAGTACCGCTTTGGCATCGGCTCGCTGCCCTGCCAGCAGCATACGCAGGGCCGCTACCCAGTCGAGCAGGATGCGGATAACAACAGTTGAAAACAGCTCCTTGGCTGGCAGGTTTTTGTACAGCAAGGCCATGCCATTGCGGAAGTTCAGGTAAGTTTTGCGCGGATTTGACTTGTGCAGCGTACCGCCTCCCACATGGTATACCTGGCTGTGCCCGTTGTACATCACCTTATACCCTACGTTCTTGGCGCGCCAGCAGAAATCTATCTCCTCCATATGCGCAAAAAAAAGCTGGCTCTAATCCCCCCCAGACCGTGGTATGCATTGGCTCGCACGAACATACAAGCGCCTGTCGCCCAGAATACCTCCGCCACATCATTGTACTGCCCTTTGTCTTCTTCCAGCGTTTCAAACAGGCGCCCACGGCAAAAAGGATAGCCCAGGGAATCCAGCATACCGCCGCCTGCGCCGGCGTACTCAAAAAAGTCAGGGTGTTGCTGCGAAACGATCTTAGGCTGGCAAACGGCGATGTTCTCGTCGGCTTCCATTAACTGGATGATCGGTTCTGTCCAGCCCGGCGGCACGTCCACGTCAGAGTTCAGCAGCACGTAGTACTTGGCATCGATCTGGCGCAGGGCAATGTTATACCCTTCGCAGAAGCCGTAGTTATCGTCGTTTTGGATGATGCGCACCTGCGGAAAGTGCTCCTGTAAGAAAGGAATAGAGCCATCGGTAGAGGCATTGTCGGCCACGATGACCTCACAGCCAGAACTGTTGGCCACTACCGAGGGCAAAAACTCCTGCAGATAGCGGAGTCCGTTCCAATTAAGTATGACAATAGCCGTGAGGCTGGGATTAGAGGCCAAAGTTTCCTAGATCTAAACCGGGAATATTAGGTAAAAGGCCTTCTGTGCTCTTCTTCATTTCTTCAGCCGCGCGTTCGCCCGCAGTCAGCATGGCGTTGTTCACGGCAGCCACCACCAGGTCGTTTACCATGTCGCGGTCGTTCGTGTTCAGGATGGAATCGTCAATCTCAATCTTGAGGAGCTTGCGTTGCCCATTCACAGTCGCTTTCACGAGGCCCGCACCCGACTCGGCGGTAACGGTAATGTGCTGCAGGTTGTCCTGCGCTTCTTTCATTTTGGCCTGGACTTCTTTCATCTTGCCCATCATGCCCATCATATCAAACATAGTCTATCTTCTTTTGGTGTACTGTACAGGTATAAACGTCCCCCGTAGCCGAGGGGTATACAAATATACAAGCATATCTTGAATTAAGGGAAAAATGGTGTCGGTGAGATGAGCCGGCGATGCTTCATAATCAATTGGGTCCAATTCTTTCGCCCCATTTTTTTGCACTAATGCTGTGAAATTTATCTATCCTGGAAGGTAGAACTTCCGTATTATAATTATACATATAATAAATTGTTTGCTTAGCTGGTAATTTTGTCAGCAATGGTACATCCGCTCCCTTTCCACAACTTTCATCCTTTTTTACGTCTTCTTAGACTGGAGCAACACTGCTTCTGTGTGATTATAACTATATATGGTACAATAAATTTACTCCATTCCTATGTCAGATTTTACACGCTTGCCCAATCGGGACTATGGATTCCTGTTAATTGTTTCTTTGTTTCTTTCACTTCTTGTGCAGCCTGTTTTGGCGCAGCAGGTTACAGAAGCCTGGGAGCGGCGCTATGGCAGCGATTTTCCCACTTTTCAGTCAGGTGCTTTTAGCGCGGTTGATGCAGCTGGCAACACCTATGTGGCGGGCAACAGCAGAATTAGCACCCTGGGTTCTCCTACCAATTACGATGCCTTTGTGGCAGCTAAATTTAGCCCCACTGGCGAAGTGCTCTGGCAGCACCATTTTCCACTGTTCCAATATCCCCATGCCTTGGTTGATGTCGCACTGGACGAAACAGGCTTTTACGTAGCCGCTTCCACGGTTGACATGGGTTCCAGAACGACGGTGTATGTGGTGAAATATAATGTGGCAGATGGCCAGGTGGTCTGGCAGCAGAGTGAGACGCCGTTTAGTAACATGACAGGTATAGAGCTATTGGCAGATAATAGGGGAGGACTGATTATGGTTGGCTCCGGCCATTTTAATATGCCCGGAGACTTTACGCAATTGTTTAAGTACAATGCCGCCAATGGGGAAAGGATATGGATACAATCTGTGTCAGGAACCGAGCCCCCTAACGTGTACCAGCATGTGGCAGGTATAGCCCTGGACAGTCAGGGAGACATCTACCTGACAGGCAGCACGGGTATTTTGGATAACGCCAGCCAGATGCTGACGACAAAGCGCAGCGGGGCCGATGGCTCTTTGGTTTGGCAAGTGCAGTACGATTCCAATCTGCAGAACCGTGCAATGCAAATTGCCGTGGACGAAACAGGGGGCGTCTATACCTGGGGGGTACTATATGCAACGGATCCTGATCAGCCCGAAGGAAGCTTACCTGATCAGGTATGATGCCGCCAATGGCAACCAGGTGTGGCAGGAGCCACTACAGAGTGCAGGTATACCCGGGCAGCTGGTGGCTGATGAAGCAGGAGGGCTCTACATGGTCAGCAACGTGCAGGGAGGCACTCAGCTGGCAAGGTATGGCGCTGCTGATGGCAGTTTACACTGGTCGAGTCTGCAACAGGGCTCTTTTGCTGCCCTTGACACAGACGAGGCGGGTCATGCTTACCTAGGTGTCACACTTTCAGATGCTGCCTTTGCGGTTGGCAGGTATAGCGCTACCAATGGGGAGCAGGTATGGGAATATGCTTCTCAGGAAGACAGCACCTATGTACTGGATGGGGTGAAAGTATCTGAAGCGGGTACTTTGCACCTGACCGGAACCTCTGGTGGTGTTGATTCACACCTTTTTGTGGCGAGCCTGCAGACAGCTACAGGTACGCTTGTTTTCAATACTACCTTCATCCACACTTTACCAGGTATAGACCAGCCAGCGAACATGGTGACGGATAATGATGGTAATGTGTATGTTACGGCCACCAGCGGGAACCCGGACGCTTCACGTCCGTATCAGCATGCTTTTTTGCTCAAGTACTCGCCTGACGGGGAGCTGCTCTGGAACAGGCAGTTCTATAACAGTGATGTCAGGCAGTCCAAACATCTGGCAGTAGACGCAGCGGGCGCTGTGTATATGATGCTAAGCGTGTACGGAAGCGATGCGCGTCCGCAAATCAGGCAACTTAAATTGAGTGGTGCTACGGGCGAGACGATCTGGGAACAAGAGCATGGTCCCACAGATGCCAACCTGGGCAGGGAAATACAACTCGACCAACTGGGGAATCTCTACATCATGGGCACGGTTAGTCCTCAGTTTGATCTTCCTCAAGAGGATTTCCTGATCAAAGTTGACACTGAAACAGGACAGGAACTCTGGACCAAGCGTTACGGACGGCAAGACTCAGACAGTGACCTGAATGAATTGGTTGCCTTCGCCCTGGACGAAACAGGTGATGTGTATGTGACTGGCACCGCACGTGCCCCCGCTGTAGTAAACAATCTGGCGCTGGCAAAGTATGCGGGCGGCGACGGCAGTGTGCTGTGGAACGAAATTTACAACAGCAGTAACCGACAGACTGAACACCAGGTGACGGGTATAGCCGTTGATACCACTTCAGGCGTATACCTGGCTGCCCTCGACATTCTGGACACTGGTGAGCATGTGGCCTACCTGCTTAAGTTTGAGGCAGCTAGTGGTGCATTCGTATGGCGGCAGCCTACCATTGACGAGGTAACAAATTCAGGCAGCTTGTCGAACCTGATCCTTGACAATGCTGGCGGAGCTACGTAACGAGTTTTAATAACAGGCTAATCAAGTTGAGCACAGAGGAACCCGGTGTTATATGGACAACTCCCTTCCAAGGGGCCATCTCGGCTGTTGAACTTGACGAGGCAGGAGGCATCTATGTAGCGTACAGTACTACGGATGGTGTGCAAATCGTGAAATACAAGACCTCAGATGGCTCCAGGGTATGGGATGTGTTCAAGGAAGGGCAGGCTAATCATATGCAACAACTTTTGGCTCTGGACAAAGACAGAAATGTATTTGTGGTGAATACAACCTACTCGCCTGATACAAACTTTGACCTCCTAACCGTAAAATACAGTCAAACCACAGAAGAGCCATCCTGCGCTATACCTGTAAATGTGCAGCTATACCTGGCGCCTTATGCCATACGGGCAGGCTGGGAGGCACGCACTACCGCTGACTTTTCGCCCTACATCCTCACCGAAGACACCGGTCTGCGCTGGACCTGGGGCGACGGCTCGGAGCCGACTATGTCCTATACCGCTTTTGGCACCTCACGCATCACGGGCAAGCATACCTATACCCAGGCGGGAATCTACCAGGTAGGACTTGACTTTTCTGAAAGCTGCCTGGAGGCGACCAACAGCGACTACAACCAGTGGCACGTCATTTATGACCCGGAAGCCGGCCATGTCCAGGGCTCTGGCAGCATCGTATTGGCCAATTTCGGGTTGGGTGGCAATAGCCAAAAGCTCGAAGCTGAATTCTCTTTCTCTGTCCGGTATCAGAACAAGCACGCCACCAGACCGCAAGGCACACTGCAGCTGACCGTGAACAAGCAGAAATTCTCCCAAAGCGGAGCGCTCGACTGGCTGGTGATCACCGGAGACCAGGCCATCTGGAAAGGGACAGCACAACTACAGGGCGTAGGCAGATTCGGCTATATCGTGTCGGTGCGCGACGCGGGTGGCAAAGGCAAAAACGATCCTAATGATCAGCTTCGCATCCGCGTCTGGGACCTTAGCCGTGGCAATGCCGTGGTGTTCGACAACTTTGAGTCTGGAGGTGATATTTACGACCTGTCATCCGAAACCGGACCCCGCATCGGTTGGGGCAACATCGTGATCAATGGCAGAAAAGACAACCGCGACCTGCATGCTGCTAATGGGGAAGGTATGCAGAGACTGGCATCAACCGAACTGCTAGCCTATCCGAATCCTGCCGATGCGCTCACAACAATTCGTTTTACCTCGGCTGTGGAAAGCGCTTATGAACTGCAGCTTTTTGATATGAAAGGGCGCTGATGCAGCAGGTAAGACAGGGCCAAGCAAAAGCGGGTGAAGTCACCGAAGTCCAGTTGGATGTCTCCTCTTTGAAAAAAGGCATGTACCTGGCTCGGATTACCAGTGCTGGCGGGGTGCAGACCGTGAAAATAGTGGTTGAGAGATAGTAAGTGGCGCCGTACTGGTTCTGGATTAGCGCAGCAGCGTGACAGTACCGGTACGGCGCTTTGCTTCCCCATTGTTGCTCACTATGTTGATTTCGTAGGCATAGGCTCCTGCTGGCTGTGGTTTGCCTGGTAGGTGCCGTCCCAGCCATTGTTGCGGTCGTCAGAAGCAAACACGACTTGTCCCATGCCGTTGTATACCTTGATGCTGAAGGACCTGATGAAGCGCCCTTTTACTTCGAGCACATCATTCAGTCCGTCACCGTTAGGCGTAAATGCATTGGGAATATGCACCTGCAAAGGCTGCTGGATGACCACCGTGTTGGAATAAGAGGTGGCATTGCCGTTACCGGAAGTCACCCGTACACGATAGCGCAGCTCCTGAAGCTCCTCACTCAGGTTGCGGTCTGTGTAGGTATTGCCCGTAACCGGTATACTGCTGACCACACGGCCGTCAGCGTCCAGTAGCTCCAGCGTATACTGCTCACGCCATCCGGAAAACCAACATAGCCAGTCCAGCCCAACGAGACAACCGGGGCGTTCTCCTGGGGTAGTGCGATCAGGTAAACCGGGCAGGTGGTGTTGCTGGGAGCCGAGTTGCGCTCACAGGGGTTGGTGTAGCTGGCGCGGTAGCAAGCCGGATTCAGCGGTTGCAGCGGGTCCGTATGCTCTGTCTGCTGGCTGGTGGCCAGGTCTGCAAAGGGCTCTCCCTCAATACTGCGTTGGAAGCGAATCTGCTGGGCTGTCTGGCCGCCTGGAATGGCAAGTGCCAGCTGTACCTGGTTGTTCAGATCGTAGGTGCTGTAGAGGTAGCCGGGCGGCGGAGTGGCTGTTGAGGTGGCCTGCACGCAGCGGGAAGCTGAAAACGAGCGGCTTTGCCCATTATTCAGGGTGCTGATTACCTGGTAGCCGTAGTTTTGCCCGCAGCTCAGATTGCGGTCGGTATAAGTGGTCGTGTTGCTGTTTAGATCCGCTAGCTGGTTGCCCTCGCGGTATACCTGGTAGCTCTGCACATCGCCGCCTATACCTGACCAGCTGAGGTTTGCCAGCTCATTGCCAGTCTGCACACCCAGCACCAGGCTGCTAACGGGAGCTGAAAAGAGTGGAAGCTGATTGCCGCAGTTATCGGCCGGGCGGATCCGGAACTGTAGAGGTTGTCGGGTGTCTATATTGCCTATTCTGAAGTCAACCCACCTGTTTTGAGTAGCTGGCGCACTTGTAAAGATTGGTTCAAAATTGCCGGCTGCTGTGGTGCGTCGCTCCAGCACATAGCGGTAGCCCGGTTGCAGATTCTCCAACGTGAACAGGATCTCACCGTCTGCAGCCTCACGCTGCACTTCCAGCTTTGCAATCAGGGGTGTGGGAGGAGCCGGCAAAAGCGTGACGGTGTTTGTACTGCTTGTCTCGCAGGAGCTGCCCGTGTACTTTCCACGCACCGTGATGGTATAAGTAGCAGCTGTGCCCTGGTAGGTATAGAGCGGTTGTTCTCCGGCTGCGACGCCTCGTGCTATGGTGTTGTCCCCATAATCAATGTCATACAAATTGTATCCGATGTCCGCAATGGTAACCTGAACCGATCTGCTGGCGCAGGGCTGCACCGTGAAACTGGGAGCCGGAGTGGCGACTACTTCAAATTCCTGGGGCTCAATAGTGGTGCTGTTGCCACCTCCGCGATTGATGATCTGTGTGATGATGTATTTGCCGGGCTCCGTATAGGTATACTGGAAGCGGCCATCAGCACCACGATTCACTAATTCACTCTGGTCAAAATTCTGAGGGTCAAAAGCATCAGGGCCCGGATCGTAGAAAGTCGTATACTGTACATTCTGGTCAGTGCTGCAATCCACAAAGAACACAGGTATACCTGCGCAAATCACCTTTACTTCCTGCTCATTCTGTATAGCCCGGAAACAGCCTTGCTGCCCCACAACAGGAATAGCAGCGAAAAGAAACAATATGAACAGTAGCAGTCTCAAGCGATAGGTATAGGGTGTGCTACGAATATAGTCAAGCAAGGGATAGGAGAAAAGCCTGAACCTAAAATTCAGGTATAGGAAGAGTCTTTGTTAAATGGGAAGTGTAAGGCAAGGCAGGCAATTAAAAAGAGAAATCCGCAACAGTACCGGGAACTGCTGCGGATTTCTCTTTTATGAACTATCCCTTAATTCTGGACAACAAGCAAGTGGCCGGTTCTAATAAAATCCACGCTTCTTTCCATATCAGGATGCATCACACGGTCAGTGCTCACAAAAGGGATCTGCTCGCGGAAATCAGCAAACAGCTGCTCCAGCAGTGGTGAGCTTCGAAGCGGACGTCTGAATTCCAGCGCCTGCGCAGCGTTCATCAGCTCTATGGCCAACACACGCTCCACATTCTGCACCACTTTATAGAGCTTCGTGGCCGCATTAGAACCCATGCTCACATGGTCTTCCTGCCCGTTGGAGGATGGGATCGTGTCAATGGAAGCAGGAGTGCAAAGTTGTTTGGTCTGGCTTACAATGGATGCCGCCGTATACTGCGTGATCATAAAGCCGGAGTTCAGCCCAGGCTCCGCTACCAGGAAATCAGGCAAACCGCGGCTGCCTGAGATTAGCTGGTACGTGCGCCGCTCGGATATACTGCCCAACTCCGCCAGTGCAATCGCCAGAAAGTCCAGCGCTAGGGCAAGCGGCTGCCCATGGAAGTTACCGCCCGAAATGATCTCGTCTTCGTCCGGGAAAATGTTCGGGTTGTCGGTCACGGAATTGATCTCAGTCAGGATCACCCCCTCAGCGTAGCGGATGGCGTCTTTGGAAGCGCCGTGTACCTGCGGAATGCAGCGGAAAGAGTAGGGGTCCTGCACATGTTGTTTGAACTGACTGATCAACTCACTTCCCTGCAGCAGCTGACGGAAATTTGCAGCCGTCTCAATCTGGCCCCTATGTGGACGCGCCTGGTGAATCAGGTGGTTAAACGGCTCAATGCGCCCGTCGAAAGCATCCAGTGACAGAGCTCCCACCACATCGGCTGTGCGGGACAGGCGGCGGCCCTGCAGCAAACAATGCACCCCATAGGCACTCATAAACTGGGTACCGTTGAGCAAAGCAAGTCCTTCTTTGGCCTGCAGTGCAATCGGTTCCCAGCTGAACATCTCCAGCACATGGCGGCTTTCGAGGCGGTAGCCTGGTAGTATACCTCCCCCAGGCCAATTAATGGTAGGCAGAGGTGCGCCAGCGGCGCCAGGTCACCACTGGCCCCCAGTGAACCCTGCTGGTACACGATCGGTAGATGTCGCGGTTATAAAAGTCGATCAGGCGCTTCACGGTCTGCAACTGCACCCCGCTGTTGCCATAGGCCAGCGACTGAATTTTGAGCAGGAGCATCAGTTTCACTACCTCAGCCGGCACCTCGTCGCCCATACCGCAGGCATGCGACATCATCAGGTTGCGCTGCAGCTGCTCTAGGTTATCATGCGAGATCTGCTTTTTATAAAGCGACCCGAAGCCGGTATTGATGCCGTAAATGCTCTTGTCGGAGCTGGCGATCTTGCGGTGCAGGTAATCGTAGCAGTGCAAAATGCGCTCTTCCGCCTCCTGCGACAGGGCCAGACTATACCTGTGGCTGATAATTTCCTCGATGCGCTCCAGACTCAGGTGCTGACTGGAGATATGGTGAACTTCACTCATGCTGTTTGTTTATAGTGATTCAGACTTTAACTGGGAGATGATGTCGTCGATGTACAACTCGTCCTGCTCGCCGGACTGCATGTCGCGCAGCTTCAGCTTGCCGGAGGCCATTTCCTCAGAACCTACCAGCAGCACAAATGGTATTTTCTTCTGGTCAGCATAGCTCATCTGCTTCTTCAGCTTGGCGCTTTCCGGGTATAGCTCCGAGGCTATACCTGCGTTGCGCAGCTTTTGTAGCAGGGGCAGGGCATAACGCTCCGATTCCTTGTCAAACTGCACAATGAGTACTTTGGTACCCACTTCACTGCTTGCCGGGAACAGCTGCAGCTCTTCCAGCACATCATAAATGCGGTCTACCCCAAAAGAGAAGCCGACACCCGAAACGCCTGGCATACCAAACATGCCTGTCAGGTTATCGTAACGGCCACCACCGCTGATGCTGCCCATATTGGCGTTGTTCACTTTCACTTCGAAGATACAGCCGGTGTAGTAGGAGAGGCCACGGGCCAGTGTCACATCCAGCTGTAGGCGTGGCTGACCGGATGGGTTTTGCGTTACAAGAGCATCACTTCCCAGGTCCTCCAGGTACTCCCATACCTCCTGAAGGTCTTTCAGGCCTCGCTGGCCTTCTTCAGTGCTGCCAAGTAGTGTTTGAAGTTGGTCTAATATTTCCTGGTTAGATCCTTTCAGTTCGTAAAGAGGCTCCAGTCTATCCACGGCACCCTCGGCTATACCTCGCTCCAGCAGTTCTTTGCGCACGCCTTCTGCTCTGATCTTATCGAGCTTGTCGATGGCCACGCAAATGTCACCTTCGCGGCCTTTCTCTCCAATGGCCTCCGCTATACCTGCCAGTATACCCCGGTGGTTGATCTTAATTGTGAAGTCCGTCATCCCTAGCGTGCTCAGCACCTCGTCGATCATCTGCACGATCTCCGCCTCGCATAGCAGAGAGTTAGTGCCTACCACGTCGGCATCGCACTGGTAAAACTCGCGGTAGCGGCCACGCTGGGGACGGTCGGCACGCCATACCGGCTGAATCTGGTAACGCTTGAATGGGAAGCTGATCTCGTTGCGGTTCATCACTACGAAGCGGGCAAACGGCACCGTCAGGTCGTAGCGAAGTGCTTTCTCGGAAATCTTGCGGGTCAGGTGCTTAGAGCCCTGCTCAATATCATTGGCTGTTGTTTTGGATAGGAAGTCACCCGAATTGAGAATTTTGAAAATCAGTTGGTCGCCTTCATCGCCGTACTTGCCAGTCAGCACCGACAGCTGCTCCATGGCGGGGGTTTCGAGCGGCAGATAGCCGAATTTCTCGAAGGTGCGCTTGATCACGCCAAATATATAATTGCGCTTGACCACCACAGCGGGGCCAAAGTCACGTGTTCCTTTCGGTATAGATGGTTTTTCCTTGCTCATGTTTTCAACTTTGCAGGCGAAGTTACTAAAACAGGAGCAAATGCACGGGCTGATTTTTAAAATGCGTTATCCTCACCCCGCAGCATGTTGTACACGGTATAGAAGACGATTTTGAGATCGAGGAAGAAAGACCAGTTTTCCAGGTAGAAGATATCGAGTTTCACGCGGCCGCGCATCTGGTGTATCTCACTTGTATCACCGCGGAAACCCCGCACCTGCGACAAGCCCGTTATACCTGGCTTGATAAAATGCCGCACCATAAATTTATCTACCAGTGTGGAGTAGTACATGGTATGGCTCAGCATGTGTGGTCTTGGACCTACAATCGACATCTGTCCCATCAGCACGTTAAAGAACTGCGGCAATTCATCCAGACTGGTTTTGCGAAGGATGGCCCCGATTGGCGTGATACGGGAATCGCCGCGCTGGGCCTGTTTGGAGTTGGCCTCATTGTTCACATACATGGTACGGAGCTTCCAGCACTTAAATTTCTGGTTGTCCAAGCCGGAGCGTTCCTGCTTAAAGAAGATAGGACCTTTGGAGTCGAGCCTGATAAGAATAGCCAGAATAGGAAGCAGCCAGGAAAGGATGAACAAAATGACAAGTGATGAGAACACGATGTCGAAAGTACGCTTCAGAAACTTATTGATCGAATCGTCAAGCGGAATCGAGCGGAAAATAAGCACGGGCAGCATGTCATAGAAATCTACCTGTAGCTTCTGATAGGGTAGCCCGCCCGGCTCAGGCAGGAACTTCAGCCGGATCAGGTTATTATCTACAAAATTGAGCAATCGTACGATTTGATGCTTCTGCAGCTCAAAGGGACTACAGTAGATCTCATCGACATCGTTTTGGGTCACGAATTCCTCTATTTCATCAATCTTACCGATCACACCAGACTCCTGCACATGCTTGTCATCAAAGAAGCCCAGAAAACGGTAGCCATGCTCCGGATGGTTTTTGAAGAAGCGACGCAGTTCTTTCCCTGGTGCCGTGTACCCGATAATGATTACTTTGCGGTAATTGTACCCCTTCTTTCTGTACACTCTCAGTGATGTGATGACGATAATACGCCAAAGGATCACCAGAATGGCCAATGCGAGATAATGGTGCAGCAAGAAGCTTCGGGAGAATTCTGAAGTATCCAGTATATTGAGGATTGCCTCTATCAGAATCAGATAGAGCAGCGTCACTTTCAGTACGTTCACCACTATCTGGAGGAGACGGGTAACCCGGTAAAATTTATAAATCCCGAGTAAACTTGTACACACAAACCAGGCTATCAGCCCATAAGCCAGAAAATTAGCATAAGGTTTTGTGAAAAAACCAGTTAATGTCCCCTCCGCCAACCAGTAGGCACCTGCGGCTGAAATGGATATAGCCACTGCATCGCCTAATGCATGAATAGGTTTGATATATCGGGAGTACAGGCCGGGCATGGACTTAGTAAGTCAATATCTTGAATAATAGAAGGCAAATATATTAAATATAGGTCAGGATGCAGAAAGTAATATGCCTTATATTAAGTTTTGTGATGATTCGGTAGGCAACGGGGTTGAGACTCTAGTCTTGCTAGCCAGGATTGAATAAAAGAGTGAAAAGAAGACAATTCCTTTGTTAGTCTGAAGAATAGATTCTGTAAGGGATGATAGAATGAAAAGGGACAGGAATAAGATAAGCAATGTGTTAACCTTTCTGTTTCTGAAGCCGCTGTAAAGGGGAAGGCAGACAAGCAGGAGTAGCACAGTAAAGCCTACCAGTCCCAATCCTGCTGCAGTTTCAATAAACTGGTTATGTACATTATAGTTATAATCAAACATCCAGCTCTGGATATTGTAATAACAGAGTTGTAGCAGCTCCTGAACATCGGCAGGGCCTGCTCCAATAAGCAGATTACTGTTTTCAAGCACATTCAACCCACATTTCCAGCTCACCGTCTTCATCTCAAATTGATTAAGCGTATCAATGAATCTTTCGCGGCTCTGCGGTATCATAAATATGGCTCCTAAAGAGAAAATAAGCAGAAAGCAAAATAGCAGTAAGGTCCTGATATTATATTTTCTGTTTATGATTCCACTAGTTACAAGAGAGGCGGCATAAATGAAAAGTAAACTGGCAAACGCCATTTTAGCACCTATGAAGGTGATGAAAAGCGAAAATGTAATAACTAAGCCAATTTTTATGAGATAAACTGCGCGGGTGTTGTTCTTGTTAAAACTATGCAAGACAAACAGAGTAGCAAAAACCAAATACATACCAAAGTAGGGGTAATGCAGCGGTAGGATCTCTTTTATGATTGGAGTGGCATCAGACTGATTAACCTTAAGATGCATATAACCGATTTTCAGGCTACTAAAGATTACGGTAATAAAACACGTAAGAACGAAGAACCAGAGCAGCTTTCTTATTCTGGCTTGACTAAACCCCGGAATGGATCCCAACACAAGTGGCATAACCAGTAAAGGAAGCTTCTTTTCGATCTCGAGTATACCTGCTCTCAGGTCATCGGTGTAAAGTAGCGCGGATAAGTGCAAAAAGTAAAACAGAATCAGGAGCAAGTAAAGCCCGTTCGATCTAAGAAGCTTTATTTTCTCTTGCCAATCACCGCTGATTAGCCAGTAAAAAGCTAGTAAAATAATGAAGATCCCGTTGGTTTGAAAGCCTAAGGGAAGTGTTCCAATAATCAGAAGAATGATAGAGAAGTAAATTGTCTCCTTCTTGAGATTCATAAGTTGCAAAAGCCCCATCAGTCATTAATTTAAATAATTGAGCTTTTAAGATCCTGCTTTGCCTAGCTGTTTTAACACAATCATCAAGAATTTGACATTTCCTAAAAGGTACCTCCGCCAGGTGCGTTTTGGCTCCTGGATAAAGCGGTATCCCCATTCAAGCCCGTATTTTTGCATACCTCCGGTGCTCTCTTCTTTTGGCCGGTATAAAACTCAAATGAAGCACCCAGGAAGAACATCAAGGGAGACTCAACGCCTTGCTGCTGAAGCTTCTCCCAAATACTCAGACCAATTAACTCCTGTTTTGGGTAACCAAGGCCAAGAAAAACAAATTTAGGCTGATTTTTAACGATATGATCAACAAGATAGTCAGAGATCATGTTGACTGTCTCGAGGTCATCCTGCTGAAAAATGGTGCCACATAGTATTCGGAGTTGGCGTACTCTTTTCTCAAAGCAGAAGCTACTTTTTCACTGCTAAGCACGAACAGTGTCTTTTCTGATCTGTTTTTGATTGACTTCCAGAGTTGGGGAAACAGATCGCTTCCTGCCAGCCTTGCTTTTAATCTTTCAGAGTTCATGAAAGCCGATGACCACACGATAGGCTGACCATCAGGGAGAATAAATAAGGCTTGCTTTAATCTAAGCTTCAGATCAGCGTAACGCCTGTCATCAAACTGTACAATCTGGTAGGCATTGGGTGTGACAACGAATGGAGACTTCGCACCACTGACATAATCAGGATGCTCTCTGTATCTCAATATAGGTTCTACAATAGCCTCTATATTATCTGCTGAAATGAAGTCGAAATCAAATAGGCTGATTTTTTTGAAGCTCTCCGTGTAGGCTCTTGTTCATAAACTAACCCCTATACAATACTCTTTTTGATGATACCATGCACAATACCTTTGAAACCATACTTAATATTCTGGACTGCACGGATATTTTTGATAATGGTGATAAAGCTAAGGCTTAGTAAAGCGGGAAGTAGTAACAACACATAGTTACGCTGCACAAAGAGCATAGAAGCACGGTTGTAGAAATAGTAAAAGAAGTGTTTGCGGTTGCTCGTGCTAACGCTGCCTTTGTGGTAAATGATACTTTTCAGAGACAGCATGTTCTGTATACCTTGTTTTCTACCCCTGATTTGCCAGTCCGACTCCTCAAAATACATAAAGAAATCAGGCTCCATCATCCCAATCTGCTCTATGGCAGACATCTTGACCAGTAAGCTTGCTCCGCTTTGGTAATCTATTTTGGCTGGTTCTACCTGATTTAGCGTCTCTACAGGTTTATTTTTAAAGTAAAGTTTGGTTACTCCCAATGCCGGGTGAAGAACCGCCCCACAGCACTGTACAAGTGACCTGTCGTAATAATCTACCAGAACCGATCCCACAAAACCAGCGCTCGGATTGGCGCGGGCGTCATCAATCAGGTATTCCAGTGCATTTTTCTCGATTGCGGTGTCATTATTAAGCAACCATACATACTCGATGCCAGCCAGTTTTTGAGCAAGCAGGATACCAAGGTTGTTGGCACCTGCAAATCCCAGATTCTTTCTACTCTTGATAATGAAGAAGTTTTGCTCGTGTGCTTGTAAATCACGCGTATTTATCTCTTCAATGCCAGTACAGTTTAATGTTACCGGCATTCCATATGTCGCCGTAATGAATTCTGTGATCTCCGCCAGAGAGTTGTCTGCAGAGTCATTGTCAATGATTACCGTTTTCTGTGTTTTGTGATAGTTATGTTCTGCCAGGCTTGTGAGGCACTCAATGGTATCAGCAGCATTATTCCAGTTGATGATCAGGATTGCTGTATTCTGGCTGTAATGGGCATTGTGGGTTCTTAATAATAATCCGAAATAGGTAAAAAAGGCACAGTTGAAAACAGTAGAAAGACCTATTGGAATCATGAGGCTGGCTACTATAAAACCGATGTAAATTGGCAGCAAGTACTTTTTGGAGTAATTAAATAATACTACAAATATAAAAAGATAGAAAAGCAGGAACAATACACCGTGCTCAATAAGTGTCATAAAGAAGAAACCCTCTGAATATAAGGCCTTATCATTATGGGATATACCAGCCCAACCGGAATAGCCCAGGCCGTATCCCCATGGTCTGCTTGCCAGTGCCTTCAGGCTATCCACTAAGTTTTCAATATGGATAGATGCCGAACCATCTTTGATCAGAATGTAATAGATTTTCTGGTAATAGATGGTGCCTAAGATTGCAGCCAGGAAAGATAAAACGATAATAAAGACAAATCTCCGGTTGAAATCCAGTGAGATCCAGAAATAAAAGATGCTGCCGGCTATTAAGCCAAGTATAGCGGATCTGGTGATAGTGGATATAGCTAGAACTATACAAGCAAGCAGGTGCCATTTATATTCTTTCTCTTGTATGTAGATGCTCAGGAAATGCAGGGACAGGAACATGAAGATATACCCAGAATCAAGGGGAGATAGCAGCAAGGTGGAATTTCTTAAAGCCGTGCCGCCAAATGAGTAGAAATGCTCATAGCCTTGTCCTTCAGGAGACTTTAAAATTGCCTGTTCAATGAAAAAATCGGGGGAAGTAAAAAATATCAGGCTCCCCGCCACCATGAAATAGAATATGAACTGAATGACGCTGTTGTAGTCTGATTTCCGGATGAAAAAATAGCCAAACAGAAAGAAAAGGATGGGTTTGAAGTAATAGCCAAACTGACTAAGGATGGCCTGAAAAGCAAGCTCATTCAGCACGCCGTTTAGACCTGAGAGTATCAGAAAGACAGTATAGACCAGGATAGCGTATATGACAGCTTTTTTTATCCTGGAAATGAAAAAAGCAACTACAATAGATAGCAGAACGGCGGCATAAAGGTATTTGTTTATGTTAATGCCGCTCAGCACAAATATTGCTGGAGATAGAAAAAATAAAGCAAAAAGTATTCTCACGCTTTAGTTCACACCAATAATGTTGTTAAGTTCTTCCGCACGTTTTTTCCACGTGTTATTTTGTGCAAAAGCGACATTTTCCTGTTCAGTTCTCTTGGCGGAACAACCGCTCTCCAATATGTTGCCTAGCTGGGAAATGTATTCTTGATCACCATTGTAGAGGTGGATGAATTCAGAGAACTTCTCCGTTTCAGGGTATCTGACTGCCAGCACAGGTTTAGACATAAAGATATATTCATAGAGCTTGACTGGGTTGACAGACAGGATTAGCTCATTTAGTTTGAAAGGCATGATAAGAACATCAGCCTGCTGCAAAACGCTAAACACCTGGTCATGTGGTACGGGGCCCGTATACCTGATTCTGTCATGCTGGGGAACAGGTACTTCCTTTGGCCCGACAAGCACATATTCAATATTCGGGTATACCTCCAGGCTTTTAAGCAGCAATTCGAAATCAAACCACTCAGAGATTGTCCCGACGTAGGTGATCGTTTTAGTTTTTTTCCCGGAGCTCAGAATTTTCGGCTGTGTGCTTATAGAGCTTGACTGAGCCTCCCGGATATTGATCGCATTATTTACGACCCTTGGAGTGGTGCTGAGGCCGTACCGTGTCTGCATTTTCAAAGCCAGGTTTTCGGCGGAGCAAATAATATAGTTGGAGCGACCCACAAGTTTGCCTTCTGCCTGCTTCATCTGCAGCATAAGGCTTTTGTTCTCTTTCACTCCCGGAAATTCCAGCGCATCGTCCATACAGTCGTAGACAACGGTACAGGAATCAGGAATTGAATCAGCGATGGGAGTGTACATTTCCGGGTGGCCTACCCAGATGATGTCATACTGCTTAAGGCGTTTTCGTAATTGGAACTTGATCAGTAACCGGTTCAGGAGACCAATCATGCGAAAGCTATTTCCTTTCGGCAGAACGAACAACTCTTCAATATCCAGTGCACCTACCACAGCGTTATTATTCATATTGCTCTGCCGGTAGCTTTTCTTGTAAAAAACCTGAATATTAAATTTATCAGAAAGATGCTCAGCCAGGAAGTGCGGGCGTTGTTTTGCCCAGCCCCATGGCACGTGCATCAGATAAAGTATTGATTTCATATCGCTAAAGCAGCTCAGCTATTTTCTTACTTGTCTGGCCATCACCGTAAGGATTAACAGCCTGCGCCATCGAACTGTAATAGTGGTTATCGGTCATCAATCGTGTGGTTTCCCGTACGATTGTGTCCAGGTCGGTGCCAACCAGTTTAGCGGTACCTGCATCTATTCCCTCGGTGCGTTCCGTCACATCTCTCATGACCAGTACTGGTTTCCCCAATGAAGGCGCTTCTTCCTGAATTCCCCCGGAATCAGTCAACACAAGGTGGCTGTTGTTCATTAACCAAATGAGGTATGGGTAATCTAAAGGCTCAATAAGGTGTACGTTTCTGATGCCTTTCAAAATGGATCCAACAGTAGCCTGCACACTTGGGTTCATGTGTACAGGATAGACTATTTCCACTTCGTCGCCAAACGCCGCAGCAATCTCCTTGATTGCGTTACAGATATTTTCAAACGGAATGCCAAAGCTTTCTCTTCTGTGCCCTGTTACCAGTATTACCTTTTTTGAAAAGTCTATGCCCTTGAAGTATTCTTTGTAAGGCTCTTCGTTTTCTTTAATGATGTCAAGGCCTAAAAACAGCGCATCAATGACAGTATTTCCTACAATATGAACATCTTTTGTTATACCCTCGGCAGCCAGGTTCTGCTTTGCCAGTATGGTAGGGGCCAAGTGCAGAGAAGCCAAATGACCAATCATAATCCTATTGCCCTCTTCAGGAAAAGGGGACAGCTTATTGCCACTTCGCAGACCAGCTTCAAGGTGTGCAACTGGTACTTTCTTATAAAAACCTGCCAGGCCACCTATAAAAGCGGTAGTGGTATCGCCCTGCACGAAGACCAGATCCGGCTGCACCTCTTCAAATACCTGTTCCAGGGCCTTCAGTCCCTTTGATGTGATATCAAACAAGGTTTGATTCGGTTGCATCAGGTTCAGATCGTAATCAGGGGTTATCGAGAAGAAGTTCATGACCTGATCAAGCATCTGGCGATGTTGCGCCGTCAAACAAATCGTGCATTTAAACTTATCAGGGTTATTGTTAAATTCTTTGATAAGAGGGGCCATCTTAATTGCCTCCGGTCTTGTACCGAAGACGAATAGAACTTTCTTCATGAATAAAATTTTAGCTTAAGCCGTTTCAGTAGTAATAGTTTATTTAGATCCTTTCACTATGAAGTGATGCTTTTTTGAGGTAATTGAACACAAATATAACAACCCATACCATATGGAATGCATAAGCGATCAAATAAGAGATCGCCAGCCCCTCGGCTCCATAATTATTTATCAGAAGAAACCAGGCCGCTATTACCAGTACAACCGCCCAGCCAAGATTGACATAAAAACCTGTCCAGAACTTGCCTGCAGCATTTATGAGATTTCCCATTGGGAGCAGAACAGCCGAAATGGTTGTGTAAAGACCTGTCACAATCACTAGTTGAATAGAAATATTGAAGTCATCCCCGTAAAAGTCCAGGAGGAAAGGGTATAGCAGAAGAATTATGACGGTAAAGCCAACAGATACCACCGCTGAAGCCACAATCGACAGTTTTAAAACTCTTTTTATCTTAGCAATATCTCCGTTTACAATTGAACTGGTGAAAATAGGTATGAGCACCTGGCCTATCGTCATGGGAAAGAAAATGATAATGCTCCTCCACTGAAATGTCGTATTGAATAAGCCTAATTCGTACAAACCATCAGGTTGCTCTACCAGAATTCTGTTTGTAAACCAGGTAATGGGGTAAACAAATATGCTGCTTAACAGGAATGGGACAGCCTTCCCAAGGAGTGACTTAAAGACATCAACTCTCGATTCAGGCATTTGTCCGGAAAAGACGCGGCCTTTGAATATTTCGCTAAGTAGCCATTGGTTAAAGAGCGAACAAAGGAGCATGTGCAGAGAAAAGCCAATGAGTATACCATTCTCCTTAAAGAAAAAGAATGATAAAAAGAT
>NZ_AKIS01000055.1:0-13260 GCF_000277005.1 Pontibacter sp. BAB1700
ATCAATGCAACATTCTTCCAGGCAATCGATCACGTCGATTAGCTTTGGTATGGCAAGGGAGTAGTAAATCTTGGTGCCTACCTTAAAAGAAGAGAGCACACCTTTATCCTTCAGCGTAATCAAGTGCTGGGAAGCAATAGCTTGTGGCAGGTCCAGATACTTATAAATTTCCGTAACAGTCATTTTATCTTCCTTGCCAAGCAAGTCCACTATCGCCAGTCTTTTCGGGTGCGCCAGTACTTTGAGCATGGCGGCCGCCTTATCTATTTTTTTAGATTCAATTCTAGACAACAAACTTTTCATAATTAATAATTATACCTAACAGTTTCTACATACATTTAAACAATACAATTCATATTAAGATATATACGGCAACAGCGACATTTGGCTGATGTAGCTTCAAAGGATTTTTAAAATTTTCTTCTGAAGGCTCCCATAACACAACACACTCCTTGTCAGACACATCCTGAATGCTGAATTGAGTAGATGTACGTATAAAAATTAAAATTGGATATATAAAATACTTAATGTTAATAGATTACTATATGGCCCTTGCCCGATTGACTCCCTCCGTGAATTGTACAACCTGACTTCCTTTTACCAAAAATTTAGTGTCGTAACGCGCATTCCCAGCACAGTACAATCCTAACCTCTGGGGAGCATTAGGATTTCGCGGGTCTGTACGCTCCGATGTATTTTTGTACCTTTGCGGTCTGTAAACCCTTAACTACAAACAAACCCATGAAAGAGCTTCTCGAAAAATTTGAGAATAAACGCCCTGAGATAGTATTTGAGTGGAAAGACGCTGAAACCGAAGCCGAAGGCTGGGTTGTGATCAACTCGCTGCGCGGTGGTGCGGCAGGTGGTGGCACCCGTATGCGCAAAGGTCTGGACAAGCGCGAGGTAGAGTCATTAGCCAAAACCATGGAGGTGAAGTTCACCGTATCCGGTCCTGCTATCGGAGGAGCCAAGTCGGGAATCAACTTCGACCCGGCCGACCCGCGCAAGCGTGGTGTGCTAGAGCGCTGGTATAAGACCGTTATTCCGCTCCTGAAGAGCTACTACGGAACCGGTGGCGACCTTAATGTGGACGAGATACATGAAGTAATTCCAATTACAGAAGACTACGGCCTGTGGCACCCGCAGGAAGGCGTTGTAAACGGACACTTCAATGCAACCGAGCCCCAAAAGATCAACAAAATAGGTCAGCTCCGTCAAGGAGTGATCAAAGTAATCGAAGACCCGGCTTACACTCCGGCTGCTGCTCGCAAGTATACCGTGGCTGATATGATTACAGGGTATGGCGTGGCCGAGGCTATTTGCCATTACTATACCATATGGGGTGGTTCGTTTGAGGGTAAACGTGCCATCATACAGGGCTGGGGCAATGTAGGGGCGGCGGCTGCCTTCTACCTGGCAGGTAAGGGCGTTAAAATTGTTGGCATTATCGATCGGGCGGGTGGTCTGATCAATGAAGAAGGGTTCACTTTTGAAGAAATCAGAGAACTGTTCCTGGGCCGGCAGGGCAATGCACTCTACACCGAGAATCTGGTCCCGTTTGAGGAGATGAATAACCGCATCTGGTCACTTCCTGCCGAGATCTTTATACCTGCCGCTGCATCGCGCCTCGTTACTCGCGGACAGCTTGAGCAAATGATCGCCAGCGGTCTGGAGGTAATCTCCTGCGGGGCCAACGTGCCATTCCAGGATCCGGAGATTTTCTTTGGTCCTACCGGTGAGTTCGCCGATCGAAACATATCCGTTATACCTGACTTTATCGCTAACTGCGGTATGGCCCGTGTGTTTGCTTACCTAATGGAGAACGAAGTGGAAATCACCGATGACGCCATCTTCCATGATATCTCCCGCGTCATTCGGGAGGCACTGGAGAGAACCCACACCAAGAACCAGGCAAAAACAGAGATCGCCAAGACTTCTTTTGAGATAGCACTTAGCCAACTGCTATAATATGATGCTTATGGACGATATAAGGATATATCTTTCCTATGAGTTTTTAGGCAACACGGTAGCGGCTTACCTTTTGTTCGTCACTATCCTGCTGATCGGTTATATTTTTAAGACTCTGCTGTCCAGGTTGATTACCGGCATCATCTTCAGGGTGGTGAAGCGCTTTGCAGACGAGGAAGGCCAGGCTAGTCTGAAGCGCTTCCTGATACAGCCGCTGGAGATGGTGGTGTTTTTGGTATTTCTTTTTCTGGCTGTTAATGTGCTGAAGTTTCCATCCGGGATAGAATACATCGGCGGCCCTATGCTGCAGATAGCCCTATTTCGCATCTATCAAATCTTCATCATTGCAGCCATTACCTGGGTTATTACACGCTTCATCGATTTCTTTGGGCTTGTATTCCAGCGCAGAGCCAGCCGCACCGCTTCCAAGCTCGACGATCAGCTTCTGCCGTTCTTTAAGGACTTTACCAAAGTCATCATCTATATATTTGCCTTTCTGGTGGTGCTGGGTTCGGTTTTCGGAGTGAACGTAGCGGCCATTGTAGCCAGTTTGGGTGTAGGTGGTCTGGCCATTGCCTTTGCCGCCAAAGAAAGTCTGGAAAAACCTGCTCGCCTCTTTCACAATCTTCCTGGACCACCCTTTTGTAGTAGGTGACTTGGTGGAAGTAGGTGGCGTAACAGGTGTGATTGAAAAGATAGGGTTCCGAAGCACCCGTATACGCACCCTGGAGAAGACTTTCGTGACCGTGCCCAACAAGAGCATGATCGACAAGCCACTCAACAACCTGAGCCTGCGCACTTTCCGGAGAGTACAGTTTGACGTGAACCTGACCTACGACACAACATCAGCTCAGATAAAGGCTATCACCAGCGAGCTGCAGGAGTACATCGACAGCCACCCACAGACAAACCTGGACGGCCGCATCCGCTTTCAGAACCTTGGAGCGAGCTCTAAGGACGTTATGGTACTCTACTTTGTGGAAGCTCTGGATTGGAACGAGTTCATTAATATCAAAGAAGAAGTTGCCTATAAGATCGTGGAAGTAGTAGAGAAGCACGGTGCCGACTTTGCTTTTCCTACGCAGACACTGCATGTATACAAGGAAAATAAGCGGAATGCTCCGCAGGCCCCTGAGACGGCTCATTTTCCTCCCTCTGACTTGCAATAAGTAGGAGTACTTACACAGCTATAAATAAAAAAGCCGGAGAAACTCCGGCTTTTTTTTCACCCTTATATTTTCAAACTGCAGCCCCTCTTTCACCATTATTGGATCTTACCAAGGAAGCTTACAGTAACTTTTACATCTATTCCCAAAAATCAACGCAAATCATTATTGTAATTTTGTTTTATCTAACGACCGAATACCAGCCAGGTTATACAATCAACAGTATTTTTTTAACAAACATCCAATTTAGCAAGGTAAACGACCATTAACAAGGGATGTAAGTAAAATATAATTTTTGAAATACTACACTTACACCTGCAATAACACCCCACCTATACCTGTTTGAGATAACCTCATCCGTACGAACACTTACCAGGTATAGCCGCTATACTATAGCCCTAGTCAAAGTCGAAATACTCTCCTTCCTGCAACTCCACTTTCTTCTCCTGCTTTACTGGCTTTTTGCCACGCAGCAGGTCCTTTAGCTCCTGTCCTTCTTGCTTCAGGTCTGTTTTAATTTTCTCACGCACCCGCTCGTTGTCATACGCTAGCTTAAAGTCGCTCTCCTTGCCGCGTAAGGTCAGGAAAAGCGAACTATTCCCTGCATCCGGATCATCTGCCACCACCCCATATACACTGTCACGGTCAGGGCGGCTCCCCTTGGACAACGGCAGCTTGATGCGGTAGTCCATGTCCTGATCAAAGGTATGGGTTCCCGAGATGGACACTGAAGGCATAGCCGACAGATTGGAACGAATGTCCATCTCGGGAATGAAGATGGTGCGCTGCTGTATCCAGAAATTGTTGCTTAGCTCCGCAAACTTCATATTCGCCAACTCTGACCGCTTTACGAAGGCGGACATCTTCTGCATCGGAGCAAAGTTGATCAGCTGTCCGTCGCGCACGGTAGCGGCAATTTCGGCCTGCATCAGGTCCGTCTTGGCATTTAGTTGACTATCAAAATACACGTCCGACACAATGTTGGCCGTTAGTTTACCTCGCAGGTGCTTATCGGAAATAAAGCTTTGCCCAAAGTTCTCGAAAACATAGAACAAGCTATCAACACTCATATTACTTAGCTTGGTGGCTGTGCTCACCTTGATGTGGTCACGGTTGCGGGCATCCAGGTTACCGCGCACGGCAAAGTTGCCTCCTATGGCATTGAACGAGATATTGGGACTCGACACGATTTGGTTACGCAGCTTTACCTCTCCTTTGATGTGCTCTCCTCTGAAGCGCCTGAACTTCGACTGCCGGATAGTGGCGCTCAGGTCGAAGGCGATATCTGGTGAAATGTTAAACTTATAGGCGCCGCTACTGGTTTGCCTGGCATCGGCTGGGGTATTCAGTTCTTCGCTAAGCAGTTGGTCAAAATCCAGGTACTGGCTACTGAAATCTGCCTCCACGAGCAGGCGCTGTCTGTCAAGCAGCAACCAGGCCATGACATTGCGAAACATACCATTCAACACGAAGTCAGAATCTCCCAATTGGCCCCTAAAGTCCGATACCGCCACATCATTCTTCTTGAAAATGAAGTTGCCATTCAGGCTCTTCAGTGGCATCGGCATTTCCTTGAGGTTCAGCATTACGTTGTGCAGCGTAATATCTCCGCTTGTGTTCAGGGTGCTGTTGCCTGGTCTTGCCTTAAACTCCTTTAGGTTACCTGCAAAGGCGATGCGCACATCGGCCAGGCCACTACCGCTTTTTACTTCATCGAGCTGCAGCAGACTGACTACATAGCCCACATCCAACATACCTTTGGCACTGAAGGCCAGGTAAGGGTTATTAAAGTTACGATAGGTCAGACTCCCCTCAAAAGGCCGCTTATTCAGCACGCCTTTCAGGTTTTTTAGCTCCAGCAACGATGTTGCGGAGCTTTTTCCGCTACCATTTGTAAAGTATCCGTCCAGGTGCAGGCCCTCAATCTTCTGCTTTGTGTCAGGATGAAAGAAAGATGCGTTCCGGGCGCCAAACTCAAAAGCCACTTCCGGGTTATGCTTGGCTGACACTTTGCCTTGCACGGTACCTTTAAAGAAGACATCGCCCTCGCTGCGGTACTGGCTATACTCACGCGTGATCTGCTGGGGCAACAGCGAGAGCAGCGACTGTATATTAGTGTCCTTACCCTGCAGCTGCAAATCCAGTTCTGTCGTACCGCCATAGGCGATCTGTCCGCCGACTTCGTAGGCGGCGCCTTCCACCTGCACTACTGATGGCTTTAAGGCAATAGTATGCGCTACCCGATTAATGGTAAGGGCTGTGTGCAGTGCAACAGCCTTTTCTTTAAAGTACTCACTCTCTCCTATCCGGATCGTGCTTATAGTGGCATTACCTTTCGTTTCCAGCGCTACCTCGTCATTTGTGATGGCCATAGCGGCAACCAATTGCGATGCATCGGCTTCAATGTAGTGATTTAACTGCAGGTCGGTATAGCGTACGGCGACCTGGCTCAGATTGATCTTTTCCAGATTGAAAGCGAAATCGCCGGAAGAGTCGCTGGAATCAGTTGCAATGATGTGGTAGTTGGCCTGCCCGTTTTTCAGTACACGCACATGAATAGAGCCGTTCTCCAGGTATAGCTGCTTCACATCATATTTACCCCGGATGATATCAAACACACTGAAGGTGAAATACAGTTTCTCGGCCCGAGCCAGCGACGAGTCACTCTCTGCTATACCTTCATGCACGTTTACCTGATCAAGCGCCACGGCCACCTGTGGAAACTTATCGAAGAGGGAGAGCGAAATCTTACCGACGTCTACCTTTGTTGTGATGTGCTTGTTGGCTTCGGCCACAAACAAGGCGATTATTTTATCCTGATACGCATACACCAAGCCCGCCGAAATGCCTGTAATCGCCACTGCTGCCAGGGCGATATAAAATAGCACTTTTTTCACAACACGATTTCGTCCCAAGAGAAAGTTCAGATTTTAAGCATCTTACAAAAGCTAAAGGTACTGCAGTATTCACACGTGCACAATAGGCCCGAGGGCACGAAAAAAAATTTTAAGATTTTTTTTCCAAATGTTTTGCAGTTCCAAAAAAACGCCCCATATTTGCATCATCAAACGGGGACAACAGGTCAACGAAACGATAAAACGGGGTGTTAGCTCAGCTGGTTCAGAGCACCTGCCTTACAAGCAGGGGGTCACTGGTTCGAATCCAGTACGCCCCACAAAAGGACAACTGTAAAGTTGTCCTTTTTTTATGTCTATGCTTTTCTGTTTAGCTTGATATTCAAGGCTATACCTATCCCTCATCAAACCACCTTCTATACCTTAACGCCCATCCTGGTGTATTGGTATGCCAAACACTTAGCACGAAGTAGCTAAATCAAAAAAGGCCACACCTGTTATCGGCTGGCCTATACCTGTATTGCTTCAAATTGTTGCTTATACTTTATCTAAAAACTGCTGGTGCAGGCTGAGTGCCTGCGGGATGATCAGTTGCTGATCATCGTTGTAGACAATGTGCTGTGCCCGGGCAATCTTCTCTTCTTCGCTTAGCTGTTTGCTGATAATCGCTTTTATATCAGCTTCCGTACGGTGTGGGTCACGCTTAAGCAGGCGCTTAAGGCGCACCTCCAGCGGAGCAGTCACGACAATAATTTCATCCATCTGCCGCCACGACTCCGACTCAAACATCAGCGCGGCTTCCTTGATCAGATAGGGGGCATTAGCATTCGACGCAGCCCAATGCTCAAAGTCGGCGCCCACATGTGGATGCACCAGGCATTCAGCTTCTCTAGTCTCTCCTGGTTATTGAACACCACCGATGCCAGATAAGCGCGGTTCAGTTGGCCCTCTGAAGTATAAGTTTCCCTCCCAAAAGCCTCTTGCAATTCAAGCTTTAGCGCAGGATCATGTTGCATCACCCACTTGGCGCGGGTGTCAGCGTCATACACAGGTACACCTAATACTTGGAACAGGCGGCACACTATTGTTTTGCCTACCCCTATCCCTCCGGTTATACCTATCTTGAGCATAAAAACTACTTCTGTAAAACGGCTTTGATGCGCTCAGGCCAGAGCATGATGTTGCGGGCTCCGGCGGGCTTCTGCACCAGTTCAGGCACCACCGTAGAGTCCTGCCGGTTATACCTTGAAAAGTCTACAATGGCTTTGAATGCTTCTGAATTGATAACAGCTCCTGAGTCTTCTAGGGCGAGATAACGAATCAACACCACCTGCGGTCGTAAGGTCACATCTGTATTTAAAGGCACATTCACCATCTCTGGGGTTACCTGGAGTTCCCGCTGCTGCAGGGGTCTAATCCTGACTGACACCGTGGCTTCTGTTATATCGGACTTTACCAGCGACTTATTATCATATTCGATGGGCACAACGATCTTGGCCGACTCAGTCATATTAGTAATAGGCAGTCGCAACACGAAAGGGCTCGGCAAACTGTCGACCATGGAAGACGGCCCTCGGAAGGTGATAGTGTCAGGATCAATGCGAACAGGGCGCAGCATCGCATGGCGTTCACCTGTTACTTTCTGCGTAGGATCGAGCTGCAACGCGATACGGCGCGTTACCTTCTCGTTGAAGTTGAAGAAAAGGGTATCAGTTACAACAAAGTTAAGCTGCAGACCATCCATGGCATTCACCAGAGCGGGACGCAGGGCAGAGCCAAGCAGATAATTGTTGCGGGGCAAGTTACGGATGTAGATCTCGGCAGGCTGTACCTCTACCCGAAGTGCTTTGCGGAGGAGTTTCCACCCCCGGCCGGTGACATTAACTGCTACCTCTTCAGGCAGCGGGTTGATCGGTACCAAGCGCTGATCATTGAATACAAAACGCACCGGGTAGGTGGTTTGGGTAGAGTAGCTTTTGTTGAGGGCATTGAGTAGCCAGAAAGTAGAGGCCGCCACAAAACAGAGCACTACAATTCGCCAGTAGTGCTCTGTTTGGGGCTTAAACGGCCTTACAAACCATAAAATGATATTTCGGGCTTTCTCAAACGACAAGGTTTCTTATCCTTATTTCACTTTTGCAGTGGCTTCCAGTGAGATAGCAGATTTTTCAAACACCAGGCGTACGCCTTTGTCTACTTCTATCTCTACGGTGTCATCGTTTACTGCTGTTAAACGACCATGCAGTCCGCCTATTGTCACGACCTGCATGCCTTTTGTAAGCTCTTCACGAAATTTTTTCTGGTCCTTCGCTTTCTTCTGCTGCGGACGGATCATGAAAAAATAGAAAACAAGGATAATAGCGCCGAACATCAGGAGTTGTGGCAGCATGCCACCATCTGGTGCGGCTTGGAGGAATATCGTTTGCATAAAAAGGTTGTACGCTCTGTTTAAGAGTGATTATTAGTTGAGTCTTACAGGGCCGTCAGCGCCTGCAGTCGGAATGCTTGATGTAGCCACATTGCCTTTCATCGCAATGCGAACAATGTTAGGCTCCGTGTTGGCACGGATCGTAACGGTAGGCGCCTGCTGGCCAGCCTTGTTGTTACTGTCGAAACGCACTTTCACTTCACCCTTCTGACCTGGAGCTACAGGATCTTTAGTCCAGTCAGGTGCAGTACAGCCGCAAGAGGCAGACGCACTCTCAATCACCAATGGCGTTTTGCCTGTGTTAGTGAATGTAAAGGTATGCTCTACCACCTCTCCCTGCTTGATCGTACCGAAGTCGTACTCAGACTCCTCAAACGTCATAACAGCTGCATTTTCAGTGCTGGTCGTTTGGCTGGTCGGCACCACGTTCGGGTTGTCGATCTGCTGTGGCTGTTCGGCTGTAGCAGTTGTCTCAGCGGCTGTTGCCTCTGCTTCTGTTGTGTTGTTCTGATCGCAGCTGGTCACTGTCATGGCAGCGCCAAGTGCTAGGGCAAATAAGAAATTCTTTTTCATATCAGTTAAACAGCTTTTGAGTTGATTATAGTTTCGAAATGATGTGCTGTGCAAATTCCATGGTGCTGGCATTACCACCTAAGTCGCCTGTGCACTGCTCGCGGTTAGCAAGCGTAGCGTCAAGGGCCGTCTCAATGCGGTTTGCCTCTTCTTTCAGGTCGATGTGATGCAGCATCATGATGGCAGAGCGCAACAGGGCAGTTGGGTTTGCCTTACCCTGGCCTGCAATATCAGGAGCAGATCCGTGTACAGCCTCAAAAATAGCCATGTCGTTGCCGATATTCGCGCCGGATACTACGCCCAGGCCACCTACCAAGCCCGCGCACAGGTCAGACAGTATATCACCGAATAGGTTTGTGGTCACAATCACGTCAAACTGCTCCGGCTTGATCACCAGCTGCATACACATGTTGTCGATGATCTTGTCGTCGTACTGGATGTGCGGATATTCTTTTGCAATTTCACTAGCTTCGCTCAGGAACAGGGCACCCGCGCTCTTCAGGATGTTGGCCTTGTGTACAGCCGTTACCTTTTTGCAGTTGTGCTTGTTGGCATACTCAAACGCAGCACGGATGATCTTACGGCAACCCACACGTGTCAGGCGGGCCACAGAGTCAGAGATCTGCAGGCGCTCGTCAAACATCTCCAGCCCAGAGTACAGGCCTTCGGTGTTCTCGCGGAACAGTACCAGGTTCACGTTCTCGAAGCGGGTATTTACGCCAGGTGTAGTCTTGGCAGGGCGCACGTTGGAGTACAGGTCGAACATCTGGCGCAGCTGCACGTTGATGCTCTTAAAACCTTTGCCTACTGGCGTTGTGATAGGGCCTTTCAAAGCCACTTTATTCTTCTTAAGCGAAGCAATCAGTGTAGATGGAATCAGCTCACCGATCGAGTCGAAGGTGGTCTGTCCTGCATTTTCCTCTTCCCAGGTTACAGGTACGTTTGCAGCGCTGAAAATGGCTTTAACGGCTTCTGTGATCTCTGGTCCAATCCCGTCGCCGGGAATCAGTGTAATCTCTCTCATGTTTATATTTCTTTCCTGCTGTTAATCTCGTTGATAAGTGAGTCGACATCGCCCAGTAACTTCTCGGCTTTGTCTTTGGCATCCTGTATCACACGCTGTCCTTCTGACTTGGCAGTAGTAGGCACCAGGTTACGATCCTCCACCAATTCTTCCAGCAGGTCTGAAAGGGTGTCGCGATACTTTTCAAGGCGGTAGCTTAGCCAGCTGCGTGTCTCTCTCCCTTTTTCAGGGGCAAACAGGATGCCAGCTGCAGCTCCCACAGCGGCTCCGGAAACGAAAAACAGTATATTGCTCGTTTTGCTCATAGGATTATCTCTATACTTATATATTAGGTATGTCGTTTTCCCCTATTACGGTATATCGGGGCTTAAAGACGCACTATACCTTATTTGTTGTCGATCAAACCGCGGCCTGACTTACGAATATCTCCTTTCGAGGTCAGTTCCTGCGCCATCTTGTCCAGTACACCGTTCACAAACTGCTTGCTCTTAGGTGTGCTGTACAGCTTCGAAATCTCAATGTATTCGTTGATGGTCACTTTCACGGGTATGCTTCGGAAGATGTGCATTTCGCAAAGCGCCATTTTCAGGATGATCTTGTCTAGCAGGGCCACACGCTCCACATCCCAGTTCTTCACGCTTTCGGCTATCATGGCCTCGTACTTTTCGTCATCCTGCAGTGTCTGGTGGTAGAGCTCTTCAAAGAAGGCTTTATCGTCTTCCCAGTTGGCCGAGAGGTCCAGTAGCACGGGCTCCTCTTCGGTCTCTTCGCCAAACATCTTGACAGTCTTGTTGACCAGGCTTTTCACGATGGATTTATTCTCCACCCAGTTCAAATCCTGCTCTTCAAACAAAGATTGTAAGTTTTTTTCTTTAAAAATAATGTTTTTGAAAATATGTTTCACCACCTCCAGGTCCTCTTCAAGGGTAGGTTCAGGTAGTGCGAGGTAGTTCAGAAAGACCTCATCCTGCTTGAGGATGTTCTTATAAACCGCACGGATTTCGCTGATGTCAGAACCCCAGCTGATGTTGCGGCGGATGATGTTTTCCTGATAGGACTTGTTGCTGAGGATGCGCTGTGCCACGCGGTTGTTCAGGAAACGCTTTACGTCCGGACCTTTAGCCTCCGTGAAACGCTTCTCTTTCTTTTCCTCTTCGTCTTCCACCAACTCGTTCAGCAGTTGCAGTATTTGCAATGTGCCCAGGTAGTGGTCGTAGATACGCTCCACAGCGCCCATCATCTGGTTGCTGTAATGCTTGTAGTCCTTTTTGAGGGTATTCTGGTAGAATACGATCGCTCTGTTTACCGCATCTATTATCTCCTTGTCGGTCTCTTCTGTTTCGAACTGGCCGGTTTCGTGCCACTCTTTGAAGAGCAGCTGAGCAATCTGTTTACGGCCTTCAAGCAGCTTACGATCCTGCACTTCCATAGAGTTCAGGTCTGGAGCGAAGTCGTCTGCTATCTGGTCAAGTGCCAGCTGGTAATCCGAACCTTCGGCCTGTTTGTAGGCATAGATGGCTTGCATAGCCTTGATTCGAAGTGTTCTGCGGTTGAGCATAATGGTATTTTAAAGAACGTGTTGGTTGAAATGTATTAGTACTCTTAATTAATGCCGAAACATCAGGTATAGCAGCTTATTGCTATAGTAATTTTATACGAAAAGGTAAGCCAATTCGCTAAAAACAGGGTAAGTGTAAAACAAAAGTGCCACAGGTTAATGCAGCACTTCTGTTTTATCATCTTTTCAATAGAAGGACATTAGAAAGTAGATCTTACTTTGCTGATGCTGTTGATACGCTTCTCAGCCATTTTAGTGGCGGCCAGTTGCGTATAGATGCCTTCTTTCTCGGCCAGTTCGAAGATATCCAGGGTATAGCCGTAGATACGCTCTGTCTGTGCATAGGCGCTCTCGCGGTTGTAGCCCTGCAGCTCAGAGTACACATTGATCAGACCACCCGCATTGATCAGGAAGTCCGGTGCGTATACGATGCCTTTCTCTACCAGCGCAGGACCGTGAACGGCCTCGTCGCGCAGCTGGTTGTTTGCGCAGCCCGCAATTACCTGGCACTTCAGGCGACCCAGTGTGTTGTCGTTGATGGTACCACCCAAGGCGCATGGCGAGTAGATATCCACGTCCAGGTCGTAGATCTCGTCCATACCCACGATCTGGGCGTTGAACTTAGAAGATACTTCGCGCAGGCGGTCTTCGTAGATGTCTGTGATGAAGATCTGAGCCTTTTCTTTGGCAAGCAGCTCTACCAGGTAGCCACCAACGTGACCAACACCCTGTACAGAGATTTTTTTGCCGCTCAGTGAGTCAGATCCGTAGGCCTTCTTGGCAGCGGCTTTCATACCCATATAGGTACCGTAAGCTGTTACCGGAGACGGGTCACCGCCACCGCCCATTGACTCAGGCAGACCAGACACGTGCTCCGTTTCCATACGGATGTACTCCATGTCCTTAGTAGTCATCCCCACGTCCTCAGCAGTGATATAGGCACCGTTCAGGTTCTTAACAAAACGGCCGAAACGACGAAGCAGGGCTTCGTTCTTGTCTTTTTTGGCGTCGCCGATGATCACGGCTTTACCACCACCCAGGTTCAGGCCAGAGATAGCGGCTTTGTAAGTCATACCTCTCGAAAGACGCAGCACATCATCAAGCGCTTCAGCTTCAGAAGCATATGACCACATACGGGTACCACCCAGGGCAGGGCCAAGTACTGTGTTGTGGATACCGATGATAGCTTTCAGACCAGTTTCTTTGTCGTGGCAGAAAACTACTTTCTCATGGTTATACTCTGATATCTGACCGAAGACCGACTTGTCTTTCTTCAGTTCAACTTCTTTTAGTTCGACCATTTATGAATTTGATTAAGGGTTATTCTATCTTTGTAGAAGCGAGGCAACAGATACCCCGTTTTTCGTGCTGCAAAATTAATTCTTTTTTTGATTAATTCAATTTGTACCTTCTAAGTCTACGTAAAAGCCTCTGAGCTTCATATTCTTGCTGTGAAATCACTCCGTTATCTCAATAAATATCTCCTCAAGTATAAATACCGTCTCCTGTGGGGCCTGGTATTCATCATCATATCCAACTTTTTCCAGATTCTGCCTGCCCAGGTGGTGCGCCATGCCTTTAACCTGATCAAGGAGGGCATCAACCTGCACAACCTTTTTGAGGGTATGGCGCAGCAGGAAACAGTTTACGACACCTTTGCCAGCAGCATACTAGTGTATGGGGTAATC